>NZ_BAABRR010000004.1:0-215023 GCF_039545075.1 Demequina sediminis
TTGGGTATTTTTTTTTTAATTTATTTGTTTTTGTACCCGGGGGGGGGGGGGGGGGCGTTTGGGGGGGGTGGGGGGCGGGCAGCGGGGGCGGGGCGTGGGGCGGCGCGCCCGCTTCCGCTCTCGCAACCGTTAGCCGGTCACGCCGACCATCTCGTTCATCTCGACACCCACCTCGACGGACTTCCACACCTCGCCGCCCGCGTAGTCGACGATGTGCACCTCGCCGGTCGCCGGCTCCGTCACGTAGGCCATGCCAGCGAGCACCGTGAGCGCCGGGTGGGCGGTCTGCCACTCCTCGGGGATCTCCCAGCCGTCGATCACGTCAATGGCGCGCACCACGTCGCCCGTCGCGGGGTCGAGCACGCGCAGCGCCCCGTCCGTGCCGAGCACCAGGGCCTCGCCGTCCGCGCCGCGGGCCAGCCCGCGCCACGTGTACTGCGCATCCGCTCCCGGGAACGCGTCGATCACGGTGAGCGACTCGCTCGCCACGTCCAGCAGCGTCACCTGCGTGAGGCCGATACCGCCCTCGGGATCCGTCTTGTAGTCGGTGAGGACCACGTCGGAGCCCTCGACAGCGAACGCGTTGCCGATCCGCCCGAACGCGTCGGGCGCTGCCACCTTGTGAACGTGCTCGCCGTGGAACACCAGGGCGCCGTCCTCGCAGCCGGTCACGAAGTAGGCCTCGCCCGACGCGCCCGTGAAGGCCGTCTCGCCGTGCACGCCCGGGCACTCCTCGCTCGACGCGATGACGGCATCGTCCTCATCGAGGAGCATCGCGCCAGTGCGCCCGTCCGCGTCGCCGATCGTCACGAGCAGCTCGCCCGACTCCGTCGCGACCGCGACGCCGTGGTGCGCCTCGGCGGTGGTGTACTCGCGGATCGGGTGGAGGTGCTCGTGCTCGACCATGTCCGCCCACTCGCTGGTCTCGACCACGGTGATCTGGCCGGTGCCATCGTCGAAGAAGGCCGTGAGGCCGTCGTGCGGAACCACGTGACCAGGCTCCTCCGCCTCGAGGATCACCTCGTGGAGCGCGGGCTCGGACGTGAAGTGGTGCGCGTGATCGCCGTGCGCCTGCGTCCAGGTGCCGGCGTCGACGATCGCCCAGCCGCCAGTGGTCGACACCGCGACGTGACGCCCGTCGCCCACGGAACTGATGCGATTGAAGCCGGGAAGCTCGAGGGTCGCCTCGGTCTCGAGCGAGTTCGCGTCGAGCACGACCAGCCCGCCGTCATACGTGAGGACGATGCGCGGGGTCGCGGCCGTCGCCTCCGTCGCCTGGGCGGCCTCGTGGGCGTGGTCGTCGTGGTCGTCGCTGGCGCTTGGCGAGGCGCTGAGGGAGGACTCGCCGGCCTCGGTTGAGGCGCACGCGGTCAGTGCGAGAAGAGACAGGGCCGCGACGCCGGCCGTGGTGGCGCGTCGCGCGGAGCGTGAGAAGGACATCGGGTACCAAGGCCCGTCGAGGGCCCGCCTTTCCGTGAACGGGGAGTCCGGGATCGCTCCCGGCGGCGCCTCCTGATCGGCGCACAGCGTGACCCTACCGGATAACGAGAACGATTATCAATCTCGTCGGAGGCGGCGCCCCGACCGCGGCGAGGTGGGCCACTAGCGTGAGCGAAGCATCGTCGCCCGTCCGCCGCCGCCACGTTTCCGAACAGCAGACACCCGAACAGCAGGCACCCGACCCAGGAGTCCCCATGGCCGACGCCGTCGCATACGCCCTCCTCCTCGGCGCGGTCGCCGCGTTCAACCCGTGCGGCTTCGCGCTCCTGCCGGCCTACCTCACGGTCATCATCACCCGGAGCGCGGGCGCCCTGGGAGGGGACGATGCCCCGCCTCCCCGCGCGGTCGCCCTGCGTCGCGCGTTGGGCTTCGCTCTTGCGATGACGGCGGGGTTTGTGGCCATCTTCACGGCGCTGGGCCTGGTCTTCGGCGGCATCAGCCTGGGACTGCAGGCCACCGTCCTGCCGTATGTGTCGTGGGTGACGCTGGCGCTCGGGGTCCTGGTGGTCTGGCTCGGCGTGGTGATGACGGCGCGCGGCGAGCTGCGCGGCCCGGGGCTCGCAGCACTGAGTCGCGCGTCGCACGCCCCGGGGCGCACGTTCGCGTCGCAAGTCGCGTATGGCGCATCCTTCGCGATCGCCTCGCTCAGTTGCACGATCGGCCTGTTCCTCACCGTGGTCACCCAGGCCCTCGCGGCACCGGGTCCCGCGCAGACGATCGCCCCGTTCGTCGCGTACGCGGTGGGCATGGGAGCAACTGTCGTGCTCGTCTCGCTCGCGGCCGCGGTGGCTGGCGCCGGCGCTGCGGCGGCCCTGCGGCGCCGCACCCCGCTGCTCATGCGCGCCGGCGGCGTGCTCATGGTGGCGGCCGGGATCTACGTGGTGGTGTTCGCGCTGGCCGAGATCCTGCCGCGCTACGGCATCACCGCACTCAACCCGGTGTTGCTCGCGACCGCGCGCTGGCAGTCGGGCATCTCGCTCGCGATTCAGTCGTGGGGCACCGCCGTGTTGGTGGCACTCGTGGCGGTGGCCGCGGCGGCGGCGGTCGCGGTCGTGATCGCCGCTAGGAGGACGCGATCTTCTCGGCGTACTCGATGAGGTCCTCGGCGGTCGTGCCGCCACCCAGCTCGTAGGCCTCGCCCGAGTCGTCGATCACCATCAGCGTCGCCTGAGACACCACGTCGAAGCCGCGCCAGATCTCGCCGTCGAGATCCGCGACGTGGGTCATGTCGCCGGTCTTGCTGATCTCGACGAACTCCTGCATGTGCTCCAGGTCGCCCGACAGTCCCGCAAGTCCGACGACCTCGACGCCCTCGGGAAGCTGAGGGATCGCCTCGAGGATCTCGGGCGCCTCGGCCAGGCACGTGGGGCACCACGGCGCCCAGAACCACAGGATGACGTCGCGGTCGTCGAGAGTGAGACCGTCGAACGTGCCGGAGCCGTCGACCAGCGGGCCCGAGAACGCGAAGGCGTGGGGACCGTCGGGAGTCTCCGGCTCGGTCGTGGGCGAAGGGTCTTGCGTCGGACCGGTGCTCGACTCGGTGGTCGATCCGGCGTCCGCCCCTCCGGACGGCGTTGCGGCGGGACTGTCGCCGGCAGCGACGCCCTCACCGGAGTCGGCCGCGCACCCCGCGAGCAGGACCGCTCCTCCCACGAGCGCGCCTGCCGCCCACCCGAGACTCCACCGTGCTGCCATCGCGGCCTCCTCGCCGTTGCCGTCTGTGCGTACGGTACGTGTTCGGAGCCGTGCGAGCGAGGGATGCCTAGAGGTCGGGCGCCATGTCCGCGAAGTGGGCGAAGTCCTTGCGGAACGCGACAGCGATGGTGTCCGTGGGTCCCGCACGGTGCTTCGCCACGATGAAGTCGGCCTCGCCCGGCCGGTTCTCGCGGTCGTAAGCGTCCTCGCGGTGGAGCAGGATCACGATGTCGGCGTCCTGCTCGATCGACCCCGACTCACGCATGTCGGACAGCATGGGCTTCTTGTCGCCGCGCTGCTCGGGTCCACGGTTGAGCTGCGAGATGGCGATGACCGGAGCGCCGACCTCCTTGGCGAGCAGCTTGAGCGCGCGCGAGAACTCGGAGACCTCCTGCTGACGCGACTCGACCTTGCGACCCGAGGTCATGAGCTGCAGGTAGTCGACCACGATCAGCTGGAGGTCGTGCTGCTGCTTGAGGCGGCGGCACTTGGCGCGGATCTCCATCAGTGTCATGTTCGCGGAGTCGTCGATAAACAGCGGCGCCTTCGCGACCGAGGCGGCGGTCTGCGCGAGCCGCTCCCAGTCGCTCGGACCCATGGGTCCCTTGGTGAGCTTCGAGAGCTTCACGCCGGCCTCGGCCGACAACATGCGCTTGGTGATCTCCTCGCGGCTCATTTCGAGCGAGAAGATGACGGCGGCCTTGTTGTGGTGAATCGCGCACGACCGCGCGATGTCGAGGCCCAGCGTGGACTTGCCGATCGCGGGGCGCGCGGCGAGCACGACCATCTGGCCAGGCTGGAGCCCGCCGGTGAGGTCGTCGAGCTCGCGGAAGCCCGTGGGCACGCCCAGCATCGAGCCGTCGCGGGCCGACGCGGCGTCGACCTCCTCGAGCGTGCGCTCCATGATGTCGCCGATGGGCAGGTAGTCCTCGGAGTTGCGGCGCTCGGTCACCGCGAAGATCTCGGCCTGGGCCGAGTCGACGATGGCATCGACCTCGGCGCCCTCGCCGTCGTAGCCCATCCCGGCGATCCGGGTCCCCGCCTCGACGAGCTTGCGGAGGATCGCCTGCTCGCGGACGATGCGCGCGTAGTAGCCGGCGGATGCCGCCGAGGGCACCATCGCGATGAGCGTGTGCAGGTACTCGGCTCCGCCGATGCGGGCGAGCTGACCCTGGCGCTGCAGCTCGGCTCCGACCGTGAGGGCGTCGACAGGGTCTCCCGAGTTGTACAGCTTCACGGTGACGTCGAAGATCGTCTCGTGCGCGGGCTTGTAGAAGTCGTCGGCACGAACGGCCTCGATGACGTCCGCCATCGCGTCCTTCGACAGCATCATCGAGCCGAGCACGCTCTGCTCCGCCTCGAGGTTCTGGGGCGGGAGACGATCAAACGAATTGCGCGACCCTTCGCTGGGCCCGTACGCCGCTTCGAGCTCGTCGACTGACATGCCATCCCTTCCGTGAGCCGGTGAACCCAGCATGGCGCGGGGGTCTGACAACGGGCTCAGGCTCGCGACGGTAGGGCGCATTCGCGCCGCCGCCTAATCGGAGTGAGGTCGATCACGTGGACAACTCCGCCCGATCCGTGGATGACTCGGATTCACCCGTGGACAACCATGCGTGGGCCATGTGGACAGACATGTGGATTTCTCGTGACCGGCCCGCGATAGTGGAGCATTACCTGGGCTTTTGCTGCTCCCCCCTCTGTGGAGAAAGGTGACGATGAAACCATCGGCGTGTCGCGCATCGGCGTGTCGCGAGGAGGCCCTGGGAGACCTGCCCGACTGCCCGTGAAGGGGGCCGGTTCCGCCCAGGATGCGGGTCGAAACGGATGCCACCCGCATTCGGGGCTGCGGCGGCCCCAAGTGCGGGCCCCTCCGGCATTCGCCCGCGTTCCGGGCCGGACCGGACGGGACCGGACCGAGCCGCACCGAGCCGCACCGAGCCGGGCCGAGCCGAACCGCACCGAGCCAAGCCGGGCCAACCCGCACCGACACCGACACCCACCCCAAGACACAGCGAGGCCCGGCCTCCCCACGGGAGACCGGGCCTCACAGCAGACGCCGGACCAGCCCTCGCGGGCCAGAACTGCAGTACTACTTCGCCGCGACCACCTGGACGGTCACCTTCGCGGTGACGTCCGAGTGCAGGGCAACCGACACCTCGTACTCGCCGAGCGCCTTGATGGGCTGGGCGACGTGGATGCGGCGCTTGTCGACCGTGGCGCGCGAGCCGATCGCGTCAGCGATGTCGGCGGGCGAGACGGCACCGAAGAGACGACCGGACTCGCCGGCCTTCACCGCCACCACGACGGGAGCCGACTGCAGCGCGTCGCGCGCAGCCTGAGCACCCTCGATGGTCGCGATCTCCTTGGCGCGCTGCGCCTTGCGCATGCCCTCGATCTGCTTCTCGGCGCCAGCGGACCACGGGGTGGCCAGCTTGCGGGGAACCAGGTAGTTGCGCGCGTAACCGTCCTTGACGTCGACGACGTCGCCGGCGATGCCGAGCCCGGAGACCTCGTGGGTCAGGATGACCTTAGCCATGTCCTACCCCCGATCAGCGGCCGGAGCCGGCGTAGGGCAGGAGGGCCATCTCGCGCGCGACCTTGATGGCGCGGGCGATCTGACGCTGCTCCTGAACGGTGACCCCGGTGACGCGGCGCGAACGGATCTTGCCGCGGTCGGAGATGAACTTGCGAAGCAGCGCGGTGTCCTTGTAGTCAACCTTGTCGACCTTGGCGGCCTTGAGGGGGTTGACCTTCTTGCGCGGCTTGCGGATGTCGTGCTTAGCCATTGAAGTGAACTCCTGAAGAAAAGTACCTGTTAGAACGGGGGCTCGTCCGACGCGGGGGCCGAGGCCCACGGGTCGTTCGACGAGCCACCGGCGGGCGAGCCGCCGTAGCCGCCGCCACCGGAGTTGCCCCCGCCGAATCCGCCGCCGCCCTGGCCGCCGCGCTGCGTGCGCGTGACCTTGGCCGTGGCGTACCTCAGGGACGGGCCGACCTCGTCGACCTGCATCTCGGTGACGGAGCGCTTCTCGCCGTTCGCCTCCCACGAGCGCGACACAAGGCGTCCGGTGACGATCACGCGCATGCCCTTGGTGAGGGACTCTGCGACGTTCTCGGCAGCCTCGCGCCACAGGGAGCACCGCATGAACAGGGTCTCGCCGTCCTTCCACTCGTTCGACTGACGGTCAAACGTGCGGGGGGTGGACGCCACCGTGAAGTTCACGACAGCCGCGCCGGAGGAGATGAAGCGAAGCTCCGGGTCTCCGGTGAGGTTGCCGACCACGGTGATCTGAGTGTCGCCTGCCATGTGTGTGTCCCTTGAGTGTCGTGTGTGTGCTGGTGAGAGTCGGGAGAGATCCGGACTAGTGAGCGTCCGGACGCAGCAGCTTGGTGCGAAGAATGGTCTCGTTGAGGCCGAGCTGACGCTCGAGCTCCTTGGCCGTCGCGGACTCCGAGGTGAAGTTGATCACCGCGTAGATGCCGTCGTTCTTCTTCTTGATCGGATATGCCAGACGACGGCGGCCCCAGATGTCGAGCTTGTCGACGGTGCCCTTGTCGTTGGTGATCACGGTCAGGTACTTGTCGAGCGACGGCTGAACCGTACGCTCGTCGACCTCAGGGTCGAGAATGACCATCATTTCGTACTGACGCATCGATACCCACCTCCTCTGGACTCAAGCGGCCACGGACGTTCCGTGGCAGGAGGGTGATGCAGCCGCGACCGTCCCACCGGGAGGCGGGCAGGTTCGCGACGGTCCAGGATACCCGCTGGCCCCTCGCGGGCGCCACCGGTCTGTGGAGAGGGGACGATGCCGGGGTCGGGGGGCCTGGCTAGACTGGCACGGCCCGATCGGAGGAGGTGGCGGTGAAGCAGGTACTCGTCGTGGGACTCGGCGGAGACATTGGCACCTATGCCTTCCAGCGCGCCGCCCACGAGCGGTTCGGCTGGCGGTCCTTGGTGGTGTCGCCCCGCGTCACCACGTTTGGCCGCTACTCGCGCCTCGCCACCTGGGTGATCGAGCCCGAGGTCTTCACCCCCGAGGTGCTGCTCGCCCGCCTCGACGCCATCGCGGCCGACCACCCCGATCACGAACTGCTGCTCTTCACCAATCTCGACTGGCACGTGCGCGTGCTCGCGCAGCACCGTGACCACCTCGACCCGCGCTGGCTGCTGCCGTTCCCCGACCTCGCGACGTTCGACGCGGTCTCCTCGAAGGTCGCCTTCGCCGCCGCGTGCGAGAGGGTCGGCGTCCGGACCCCGTTCACGGTCGCGGTCGGATTTGGTGGGAACGATGCCGGGGTCGCCAAGGGCGACGCCCTCGCCCTGGTGCGGGAGGCGGCCCTCGAGTACCCCCTCATCGGCAAGCCCTCGAACAGCGCGGACTGGTTCACGGCGCGCTTTCCCGGCAAGCAGAAGATCCACCACTTCACGTCCGAGGCGGAGCTGGTCGAGGTGCTCGATCACCTCGAGGAGATCGGCTACCCCAGCGAGTTCCTGGTGCAGGAGTTCGTGCCAGGCGACGAGACCCACATGCGCTCCCTCACCGCGTACCGCGACCGCGCGGGCCAGGTCACGCTCGTGGGAGGCGGTCAGGTGCTGCTCGAGGAGCACACTCCCGGCACGCTCGGCATCCCCGCCGCGATCCTCACGCAGGTCGACCAGGAGGCCTTCGACGCCGCGGCGCGCCTCCTCGATCACCTCGACTACTTCGGCTTCGCGAACTTCGACTACAAGGTGAGCAGCCGCACGGGCGAGCGCGTCTTCTTCGAAGCCAACCCGCGCATCGGCCGCAACAACTTCTACGTCACCGCGGCGGGCGTCAACGTCGCCGAGGTCGCGGCGCGCGACCTGCTGCCCGGCCACGTCGACGGCGACGCCCCGCCGCGTACCCCGCCGCGCGAGGTCCTCTACTCGGTGGTGCCGTACCGGATGCTGCTGCGCTACCTGCTCGACCCGGGGCTGCGCGCGCGCGTCGCGGCGGCGAAGCGCGCGCACGGCGTCTTCCACCCGCTGCGCTACCGCGGAGACGGCAGCCTCATGCGCCGCCTCTACGTGCGCGCGCTTGACGCGCGCCTGGTGCGCAAGTACCTCGAGCACTATCCGCATCCCACGGAGAGTGGCTTCTGATGGGGCAGTTCCCGTATCGCGAGCTGCTCGGCGATCGCACTCTCGTGCCCGTGGTGCTCGGCGGAGACATCGGCGGCTACTCGATCGCGCGGGCGTTCCACGAGGCCTTCGGGGTCAAGGTCGTGCTCATGAGCGCGACCCTCAACGGGATCGTGCGCGACTCGGCGATCCTCGAGAACGTCGTGGTGCCCCAGATGGACGACCCCGCGGTGATGGTCCGCGAGATGCGCGCGATCGCCGAGCGCCACCCGGGTGCCGATCTCCTCGCGGTCGCCTCGGTCGACTGGCTGGTGCGCTCGCTCATCGAGCATCGCGCGGAGCTCGAGGACGCCTACGCGATCCCGTACGTCGAGCGCGACCTGCTCGACATCGTCACGAGCAAGGACTCGTTCGCGGACCTGTGCCGCGAGCACGGACTCGCGCACCCGCGCTCGGTGGTGGTTGACCTCACTCAGGGCCCCGCGGTCGACACGGGCGACCTCGAGTTCCCTGTCATCGCGAAGGCCGACGACTCGGCGGCGTACCACGCGATCGAGTTCGAGGGGAAGGAGAAGGTCTTCACCGTCCCCACGCGCGAGGCCCTCGATGCGCTGCTCACGCGGATCCACGCCGCGGGCTACCGGGGCGCGTTCGTGATTCAGGACCTCATCCCCGGCGACGATGCCGCGCTGCGCATCCTCAACACGTACGTGGGCCTCGACGGCAGGGCCGCGTTCACCGTGTACGGCCACGTGCTGCTGCAGGAGCACCTGCCGGGAACCGTGGGGAACTCCTCGGTGGTGCTCACGATCGACGAGCCCGCCGAGACCGCGAAGGTCGAGCGGCTGCTCGAGTCCCTCGGCTGGCGCGGCTTCGCGAGCCTCGACATGAAGGTCGACGCGCGCACGGGAGAGACCGTGTACTTCGAGCTCAACCCGCGCCTGTCACGCTCGAACTTCTTTGTGACGGGCGCCGGGGTGAACCCCGCGGTCGCGTACGTGCGCGAGTACGTGCTTGGTCTGCCCGCCGCGGGCGACGACTACCCGCCGGCGCAGCGCCAGACGCTCTTCACGATCCTGCCGCGGCCGCTGGTCCTGCGGTACCTCATCGACGCCGACACGCGACGCCTCGTGAAGCGGCTCTACCGCCAGCGCCGCGTGTCACACGCGCTGTGGAACTCGGCCGACCGCGCCCCACGACGCATCGCCTACCTCCTCGCGCACCAGCTCAACCACGTGCGCAAGTACCGGCGCTGGTACCCCAAGGCGACGCAGGCCGCGGAACGGGCCCAACTCGCCGGCCTTCCCCACGCCGAGCGCGCCGTCGGCGTGTAGCGCCTCGGGCATCGTCCCCGCGGCTACGCCCCCTCTTCCTCCGCGGGAGGCGAGGGTTCGGGGGTGGGCGTCACGCTGACCACGGGCTCCGGCTCCTCCGACGGGGTCACGACGGGCTCGGGCTCCTCCGACGGGGTGACGACGGGGTCCGGCTCCTCGGTCTCGGTGGGAGTGGGCGACGGAGTGGGGGTGGTGATGACGCCCTTCGCCTCGCCCACGTTGGCGCGGGGCGGGAAGTCGACCACGTCGTAGCCCTCGAGGATCGGGCCCATCATCGCGATCCACACGTCGATGGGGACAGAGCCTCCCGTGATCTGGTCGTAGCCGCCGAACGGCGTGATCTCCTCGACCTCGCCGTTGGGCCCCACCTGGTACATCGACACGACGCCGACGATCTGCGGGCTGAAGCCGATGAACCACGCGGAGCGGTTGTCGTTCGACGTGCCGGTCTTGCCCGCGAGCGGGCGGCCGAGCTCGGCGGCCTTGCGGCCGGTGCCGCCCTGCACCACCTGCTGCATCGCGAACGTGGTGTCGGCGATGACGTCGGCGTCGAAGACCTGATTGCCGTCGACCGAGTGCTCGAGGACCACGTCGCCGTTCGCGTCCGTGATGGACTGCACCGTGTAGGGGTCCTTCTCGACGCCGGCATTCGCGAGGGTCGTGTACGCGTGCGCCATCTGGAGTGCGGTCGGAGAGGCCGAGCCGAGCACGTTCGAGGGATTCGAGTCGAGGCCCACGGTGTCCTCGGGAAGGCCCGCGTCGATCGCGGCCTGCATGACGCGGTCGGGGCCCACGTCGCGGCCCAGCTGCACGTAGTACGTGTTCACCGAGGCCTGGGTCGCGCGCACCATGTCGATGCGCCCGTAGTCGGTGCCGCCGAAGTTGCGCACCGGCCGGTCGAAGCCCTCGATCTCCATCTCGTTGTTCGACGTATAGGTCGACTCGAGCGAGTAGCCGTCGGACAGCGCGGCGATCATCGCGAAGGGCTTGAACGTCGAGCCCGCCTGCGCGATGTCCTGGGTCACCGCGTTGCGCTGCACCTCCAGGTAGTCGGCGCCGCCGTACATCGAGGTGATCGCGCCGGTCGCGGCGTCGACGGTGGTCGCCGCGACGCGCAGGTTGTCCGCGTGGTCGTCGGGCATGTCCGCCACCGCGGCCTCGGTCGACTCCTGGTGATCCTGGCGGAAGGTCGTGACGATCCGGTAGCCGCCCATCTCGATCTGGTCCTGATCGAGGTCGAGGACCGTCATGGCCTCGTTGAGCGCCGTACGCAGCAGGTGGCCGGTGGGCCCGCCGAACGTGTCGGAGGCCACGAACTCGATGGTCTCGGGGAACTCCTGGGCGTCCCGCTCGGACTGGTCGAGGAAGCCCGCCTCGACCATGCCGTCGAGCACGTAGTTCCAGCGCTGCTCGGCACGCTCGGGGCTGAAGCGCGGGTCCCACGCGCTCGGAGCGGGGATGATGCCCGCGAGCAGCGCGGACTCGGACACCGTGAGCTCGGCGGCACCCTTGCCGAAGTACGCCTTGGCGGCGGCCTCGATGCCGTATGCGCCGCGCCCGAAGTAGATGGTGTTCATGTAGTTCTCAAGGACCTCGTCCTTGGTCTGCACCGAGTCCACCTTGAGCGCGAGCAGCGCCTCCTTGATCTTGCCCGGGATGTCCGTGGTGGTCTCGCCAAAGAAGTAGCGCTCGACGTACTGCTGCGTGATGGTCGAGCCGCCCTGCTTGTTGCCCAGCACCACGGTGTTGAACAGCGCGCGGGCGGTGCCCGTGAAGTCGATGCCCGGGTTGGTATAGAAGCTGCGGTCCTCGGCGGCGACCACGGCGTGCGGCACGTGATCGGGAAGCGTGTCGAGGGCGATGATCTCGCGGTTCGCCTCGCCCACCCGGCCCATCTCGGTCTCGCCGTCCGCCCAGTAGACGGTCGAGGCCTGCGCAAGGGCGACGTCGGAGGCCTCGGGCACCTCGAGGCGCGAGTAGACGACCATGAGCGCGATCGCTCCGACCGCGACCGCGACAAAACCGGTGATGAGGGCCGCGATGCCCGTGCGCTTGAGGATGCGCTTCCACCGCGGCTGCTCGGGCGTCGCCGCGCCCTTCTTGCCGCCGCCCTTACCGCCGCCGCCAGCCGCTCCGCCACCCGCCGCCTTGGGCGCGGTCCTTGGCGCCGCCTTCGCTGGCGCCTGGGAGGCGGACGATGCCCTGGTCGCCTGGGGCGGCCGGGCCTGGTTCGACGCGGTGCGCGTCGAGATGCGCTTGGGCGAGCTGGGGCGATCGGTCACGTGTCCACCTTAAGGACTGGTCATGGGCTGGGGCGGGAGCGCGCGTCGCGATACGGACGCCGTGCCCCACGAGGTCTCTGCGGAAACAACGCTCGAGCACGGCATTGCGTGCCGAGTCGCGTCCGGCTCGCGCGTCACGATTCCGTGATGTACGGTTCTCGATGTATCGGAGCGATACAACTGGACGATGGATCGCCGCGCGAGCGGCGAGCCGACGGGGAGAGGAGGCGAGCGCATGGCCAAGACGGACGTCCTTGCCCTCGCGATCCTCGGCATCCTCAAGGACCAGCCGCTCCACGGCTATCAGCTTCGCAAGCGCCTCGGCGCCGAGCTCGGCCCCTTCCGCGCGCTCAGCTACGGGTCTCTCTACCCGTGCCTGCGGCGCATGGTCGAGGCGGGGCTCATCACCGCGTCGGGCGAGGAGGCCGCCGCCGCGGCACCCGCATCGTCCCGGCGTGCGCGAATTGCCTACAGCCTGACCGAGGCGGGGCGTGCGCGCCTCGCGGAGGAGCTCGCGAGCGCCGGCGCGTCGTCGTGGGACGACGACACGTTCGACGTGCGCTTCTCGCTCTTCGCACACACCGATTCCGCGACCCGGCTGCGGATTCTGGAGGGACGGCGCAGCCGTCTCGCCGAACGGCTGGAGGAGGTGTCGGAGGGGCTCAAGCGCATGCACGAGCGCCACGACGCCTACACGGCCGAGCTCCAGCGCCACGGCCTCGAGCGGGTCGAGCGCGAGGTCGAATGGCTCGACCGCCTCATTGAAAATGAACGATCCGCCCCCGGCGGGGACAACCCCGGCACCGCCTCGGCGGGCCACTAGTCAAGGAGATTCACCATGGCCAAGCTTCGTGCCGCCATCGTCGGCGTGGGCAACTGTGCCACGTCGCTGATCCAGGGCGTCGAGTTCTACAAGAACGCCACCGCAGGAGAGACCGTTCCCGGCCTCATGCACGTGCAGTTCGGCGACTACCACATCTCGGACATCGAGTTCGTGGCCGCCTTCGACGTGGACTCGCTCAAGGTGGGCAAGGAGCTCGTCGAGGCGACCACCGCCTCGGAGAACAACACCATCAAGATCTGCGACGTCCCCAAGACCGAGGTTCAGGTCCAGCGCGGCGTGACCCTTGACGGCCTGGGCAAGTACTACCGCCAGACCATCGTCGAATCGGACGAGACCCCCGTCGACGTCACGCAGGTGCTGCGCGACAAGCAGGTCGACGTGCTGGTCTGCTACCTCCCCGTGGGCTCCGAGGAGGCCGCCAAGTTTTACGCGCAGTGCGCGATCGACGCCGGCGTCGCCTTCGTCAACGCGCTGCCCGTCTTCATCGCGTCCGACCCGGAGTGGGCCGCCAAGTTCGAGGCCGCCGGCGTCCCGATCGTGGGCGACGACATCAAGTCACAGGTCGGCGCGACCATCACCCACCGCGTGATGGCGAAGCTGTTCGAGGACCGTGGCGTGCGCCTCGACCGCACGTACCAGCTCAACGTGGGCGGCAACATGGACTTCAAGAACATGCTCGAGCGTGAGCGCCTCGAGTCCAAGAAGGTCTCGAAGACGCAGGCCGTGACGTCCAACCTCACCTCGGGTCCGCTCGCGGGCCTGAAGGACGACCGCAACGTGCACATCGGCCCCTCGGACTACGTCGCGTGGCTCGACGACCGCAAGTGGGCGTACGTCCGCCTTGAGGGCTCGGCCTTCGGCGAGGTGCCCCTGAACCTCGAGTACAAGCTCGAGGTGTGGGACTCGCCCAACTCCGCCGGCATCATCATCGACGCCATGCGCGCCGCGAAGATCGCCAAGGACCGCGGAATCGGCGGCCCGATCCTGTCCGCGTCGACGTACTTCATGAAGTCGCCGCCCGTCCAGACCGAGGACACGCTGGGCCGCCAGCACCTCGAGGAGTTCATCGCGGGCACGCGCGAGCGCTAAGCCTCACACTCGCTGACGCACGGCAACGGGCCGGGTCTGCCTCCCCTCGGGGGGCGGGCCCGGCCCGTTGCCATTGGCGGGTGCGTCGGGGGTGGGGCGGGGCCCCGGCCCCGGCCCCGGCCCCGGCATCGTCTCCGCAAGTCACACATCTCACGCCGGGTGTCGCCGATTCCCCGTTCAGCTCAGCCACACCTGTCACCAGATGTGTGACTTGCGCATCGGGGCGGGCGGGGCGGGCGCGCCGGGGGGTGACCTCAGGAAGACGCGGCCGTCAACCGATCCAGCACGGCGCCGATGGGCTGCGGGCCCGTGACGATCTCCCACTGATGGCCCGCCGTCGCGGGGCGCGACAGGCACGAGGCGACGGTCTGCGCGACGTCGACGCGCGGAATCGAGTGATGCGGCACCGTCTCACCGATCGTGATGCATCCCGTCCCCGGCCCGTCCGTCAGTGAGCCGGGCCGCAGGATGGTCCAGGCCAGGCCCGACTCCCTCAGCGCGGCGTCGGCCTCACGCTTGGCGCGCACGTAGGCCGCCCACACCTCGCCCCGCTCCGGGTCCGGATCGACGTCCACCCCGATCGCCGACACCTGCACGAACCTCCTGATGCGCCGCCGCTTGGCCGCCGCGATCGACTTGAGCGAACCCTCGAGGTCCACGGTGCGCTTGCGGTCGATGTTGCCGTCCGGCCCGCCGCCCGCCGCGAACACCACCGCCTCGCAGCCCCCGAAGGCCGCCGCGAAGTCCGCCTCGGTGGCGGCCTCGATGTCGAGACGGCGGGCATGGGCTCCCAGCGCGGACAGCGCGCTCAACTGGTCGTCCCGGCGCGCGAGCGCGACTACCTCGTGGCCGCGGTGCAGCAGGATCGGAATGAGCCGGCGGGCGACCTTGCCGTGCCCGCCGACGATGGCGACGCGTTGCGGGATGCTCATACCTCCACCCTGGCGCGCCCGTCCACGGGTCGCAACCGGGGCATCGGCCCCTCGCGAACTAGCGGCCCGCCGCCACTCGGGAATGCACGCGTGGATCGGGGCCGTACTTGTTGGCGCCGGGTTGGCCCTGGGGAATCGCCATGATGAGCGGGATGATCCCCAGACCCACCACCGACAGCAGGATCCACGCCGAGCTCATGCCCGTGTCATGGAGCCTGCGCGCCCAGACGGACAGGCTCGGGATCACGACCACCACGAGGTAGACCACCACCACGCCGAACGCGCCGGTGAGTGCCCCCCACCCGACGGCATCGGGGTTGATTGCGGGATCCTCGGCGGGGGCGAGAGAGCCCTCGAAGGCCGCGCCCCACAGCAGCGAGAACGTGGCGACGGTGGGCAGCCACAGCACCGCGGCGAAGAGCTGGAACCACCAGAACTCGCTGCGGCGGGCGCGCCCACGGATGCCCGCGTACGCACGCAGGCACGTCGACACCGCCTCGCCAAAGGTCATCCTTGGCTCCCCTCTGCCTCCGCCACTCTACTCACGCGCCTCACCGCCGCCTCCGCAAGCACCGCGGCCGCGACGGTCAGCCCCAGGGCGGCCCAGGCCGTGACGGGCAGTCCCACGAGCCGGCCCACGTAGCCGCTCGCCGCGCCACGGAATCCCACCACGGCGAACGCGAGCATGCCGACAATCGCGCACGCGACCGCGAGCGCCGCCACGGCGGCTCGCGCGCGACCAACCCCGACGAGCCCGTCCCGCCGCGGGGGGCGGTCGAAGCGCCGCCATGCGGCCACGAGGCCCGCCACCACAACGAGGAAGACCGGCAGGAGCGCGAGCTTGGTCCACCAGAACGATGCCGTGGTCGGGTCCGCCTCGAGGTCCACCCCCGCGACCCACAGGGCGGCATAGATCGCGACCAAGGCGGTGAAGTGCCACAAGAAGGCCGTCATCGCCACCGCGCCGCCCGCCACCACCACGGCCCACACGCGCCGCTGCGCGAGCGCCCGCCGCACCGGCCCGCGCACGAGCAGCGCCACCCCCGCCTGTGCGACGCCGAAGGCCAACAGCGCGACCGTGGGCGGCGCGAGGTTCGACAGCTCCTCGCCCTCGTACGACACCATGGACAGCCCGTACGGCCCCCATGCCACGAGCGCCGCGACGGCAAGCGTGCCCACGGCGAGCATCGTCGCCCCGAGCCGGCGGGGACCCCAGCGGTCGGCGACGCCGTCCGCATAGAAGAAGCCCAGCTGATGAATCGCGAGCCACACGAACGCGAAGTTCAGCCACTTCACCCCGTCGACCCCACCCGCGAGGCGTGCCGCATCGACCGCGATCGCGGCGAGCATGAGAACCGCGATCACCCACCCGCCCCACCGCCGATGGGCCGCGTGCAGGGCCGGGGCGAACGCCGCCGCGATGAGGTAGATGCCGATGAACCACAGCAGCTGGCCCGCGATCTGCAGCAGCGGGCCGGTCGCGGGAGAGTCGCCCCACACGGTTTCGATGACCACCGCCGCCGCCATCCACACGGACACAAACACCAGCGTCGGCCGAATGAGGCGGCCGATGCGCGCGTGCACGAAGTCGGCGTATCCCCCGCCCCGGCGCCGCAGCGACACCCACGCCACGGCGTGAGCGAAGCCGCCCACCACGAAGAACAGCGGCATCACCTGGAACACGAGCGTGAGCGGCCGCGTCCACGGCGCGGACTCGAGCACGTTGGCGATGTCGACCGTCCCTGTCGCGTGGTCGAGCGTCACCGCCGCCATCGCGAAGTGGCCCAGCACCACGCCCACGAGTGATCCAACGCGCACCAGATCAACGAAGCGGTCTCGCGTGTCGGGCGTCGCCGCCACCGCCGCGGCCACCGTCATGTCCCCCATGACCCCGATGCTAGCGAGCGGGAGGGAGCGCGCCGCGGCGCCACCACGCACGGCATCGTCCCTGCATGGGAGCCGTCGCCCCCTAGTCTGAGCCCATGACGCTGGCCCGCGACCTCGCCCGCCTGTGGCGCGCGCGCGGGTTCCGCCGCCTCACCTACTCGCGCCTGCTGTCGCAAGGCGGGGACGGGATGTTCCAGGTGGGGATCGCGACCGCGTTCTTCTTCGATCCGACGCAGGCCGCGACGCCTCAAGAGATCGCGGTCGGCTTCGCGACCCTGCTCGCGCCCTTCACGCTGATCGGGCCGTTCGTGGGGCCTCTCATCGACCGGTGGCAGCGGCAGCGGATCCTGCTGGTCGGGAACCTGGTGCGCGTCGGGCTGGGGCTCGGGATCATCGCGGTGCTCATGCTCGACGGCCCGCTGTGGTCGCTCTACGGCCTCGCGCTGCTCACGCTGTCCGTCAACCGCTTCCTCCTTGCGGCGATGTCCGCCGGCATCGCGAACGTGGTTCCGCGCGACGAACTCCTCGCGGCGAACGCGATCATGCCCACGCTCGGCACGGTGGCCGCGGCGGTCGGGGCCGGAATCGGCGGCGTCGTGACATTCGTGGCCCCCTCCGCGACGGACTCGTCGCTCGCGCTGGCCTCGCTCACGGCGGCGTGCGTGGCGTTCGCGCTCGCCTCGTGGGCCGCGACGCTGCTGGGTCGCAGGGAGCTGGGCCCGCTGCATCCGCTCGACGCGCTGCATGTGCGCGCGCAGATCGCGGCGCTGGGCCGGGAACTCGGCGAGGGCGTGCGCTACCTGCGGGCCCGCGTCACGCCGTTCCACGCGTTGGCGGTGATGGCGGCGCAGCGGCTGCTGTACGGCGTGATGTTCGTGGCGTCGATCCTCATCTCGCGCCACCTGCTGGGCGACCCCGACCGTCCCGAGCAGTCGCTGGGCGCGTTCACCGTGGTGCTGGGCTTCGCCGCGGTGGGGTTTGGTCTCGCGGCGGTCGTCACGCCGTGGCTCGCGCCCCGCGTGGGTCCGCACCGGTGGATCGCGGGAGCGCTCGTGGTGGGAGCGGCGGGACAGTCACTGCTCGCCGCGACCTCGGCCCGGTGGGCGCTACTCGCGGCGGCCGTCGTTGTCAGCCTCGCGGTGCAGGCCGCGAAGATCGCCGTCGACACGATCGTGCAGCGCGACACCGCCGACGAGTACCGCGGCCGCGCCTTCACCCTCTACGACATGGCGTACAACGTGGCGTTCATCGCGAGCGCGGCGATCGCGGCGGTGGTGCTGCCTGCCTCGGGGTACTCGTCGCTGGTGATGGCGGGGCTGGCCGTCGCCTATCTCGCGGTCGCCGCGCTGTTCGTGCAGGCCCCGCGCACCCCCGCCTGACCCACCGCGCTCGCCCCGGACATCGTCCCTAGCGAATGGGGCCGCGCATGGCCGCGAGGCCGCCCGAGCCCAGGTGCTCCTGGCCGATCAGGTGGTCAAAGACGATGTTGGTCTCGGTCGAGGCGACCACCGGATCCATGCTGAGTTCCGTCGCGACGAAGTCGCGCAGCTGCGCGGTCGACACGCACGCGACGTGGATGAGGAAGTCGATGGTGCCTCCCACGAAGAACACCGAGAGCACGTTGGGAAGCTGGATCACCTTCGAGGCGTAGCTCTTGATCTGGGGTCGCGCCTGCGCGCGCAGCCGGACCGAGACGATCCCCTGGACGTCGAGTCCCAGCGCGGCGTAGTCGATCTCGACATGGGACGAGCGGATGATGCCCGCCTCCCGCAGCGCCTTGACACGCGCGTGCGTGGTCGACGGCGCCACGTGAAGCCGCGCCGCGAGTGCGGCGTTGGGGATGCGGGCGTCGCGCATGAGTTCCCAGACGATGCGCTCGTCGAGGTCGTCGAGTCGAACAGGCTTCGGCGCGGGGCCGCCCTGAGGGGTCACGGTCATCGATTCTTCGCCCTTTCGCGCACTATGGCCATATGTGTTCGAGTTTGCTTGTGTGACGGGAACTTCCTCCAAGAATTGCAGGTGTCCGATGAAGAAGGTGCGCGAAGCGCCGAGAGGGGTGGGGCCATGCTGATTGGGATTCCGGCAGAGGTGAAGGACAACGAGCGTCGTGTGGGCGCGACCCCGGGCGGGGTGCGCGAGCTTGTCGCGGCGGGCCACGAGGTGGTGGTCGAGACGGGCGCGGGGCTCGGGTCGGCCTTCGCCGACGACCACTACGCGCTCGCCGGCGCGAGGCTCGGCACGGCCGCCGACGCGTGGGGCGCGGACATGGTGATCAAGGTCAAGGAGCCGGTGCCGGCCGAGTACGGGTACCTGCGCGCTGGCCTGTTGCTCTTCACCTACCTCCACCTGGCGGCCAACGAGCCGCTCACGCGTGCGCTCGCCGAGTCAGGCACCACCGCGATCGCCTACGAGACCGTCACCCTGGCCGACGGCTCGCTTCCGCTGCTCGCCCCCATGAGCGAGGTGGCCGGTCGCATGGCGACGATGGTGGGGGCGTACCACCTCATGAGTCCGCAGGGCGGGCGCGGGGTGCTGCTGCCCGGCGTGCCCGGGGTGCGGCCCGCGACCGTCACCGTGATCGGGGCGGGGGTCGCGGGCGCCAACGCCGTGTCGCAGGCCGTGGGTATGGGCGCGGAGGTGACGGTGCTCGACCTGTCGGTGCCCCGGCTGCGCCACCTGGACGACCTGTACGGCGGCCGCGTGCGCACCGTCGCGTCGAGCGCGGCGGCGATCGAGGAGGCCGTCACGGAGTCTGACCTGGTGATCGGCGCGGTGCTCGTGACGGGCGCGCGGGCCCCGCGGCTCGTCACCCGCGAACTCGTGTCGCGGATGCGCGCGGGCGCGGTGCTGGTCGACGTCGCGATCGACCAGGGTGGCTGCTTCGAGGACTCGCGTCCGACCACTCACGCCGAGCCCACCTACGCGGTCGAACAGACCACGTTCTATTGCGTCGCCAACATGCCGGGCGCGGTCGGACGCACGTCGACACTCGCGCTCACGAACGCGACCTTGCCGTATGCGGTGCGCTTGGCCAGCCTGGGCTGGGAGGCAGCCTGCGCGGCCGACCCCGCGCTCGCGGCGGGACTCGCGACCACGGGAGGGAGCATCGTCCACGCGGAGACGGCGGCCACGTTCCCTCACCTCGTGGGGTGAGGGCGTCGTCAGGAAGACTGGCGGGCCGCCCACCAGGCCTTGAGCTCGGCCTCGGCGCGCTCGGGATCGAGCGGTCCGTGCTCCATGCGTAGCTCCAGCATGTGGCGGTAGGCCTCGCCCACCGCGCGGCCCGGAGCAAGCCCCAGGATCTCCATGATGCGCGTGCCGTCGAGATCGGGACGGATCGCGTCGACCTCCTCCTGCTCGCGCAGCTCAGCGATGCGGTGCTCGAGGTCGTCGTACGCGAACGACAGCCGGTCGGCCTTGCGGCGGTTGCGGGTCGTGACGTCGGCGCGCGTGAGCCGGTGCAGCCGCTCCAGTTGGTCCCCCGCGTCGACCACGTAGCGGCGGACCGCGGAATCCGACCACCGCGCATCCGCGTATCCGTGGAAGCGCAGGTGCAGGGAGACCAGGTGTTGGACGGCCTTGACGGTGTCCTTGTCGAAGCGCAGTTCCTTGAGACGGCGGGCGGTCATCTTGGCGCCCACGATCTCGTGGTGATGGAAGCTCACGCCCCCGCCCGGCTCGAGGCGGCGCGTGGGCGGCTTGCCGATGTCGTGGAGCAGCGCCGCGAGGCGCAGGATCAGGTCCGGACCTGGCACCGGTCCGTCGGGGCCGGTCTCGAGATCGATCGCCTGCTCGACCACCGTGAGCGTGTGGTCGTAGACGTCCTTGTGATGGTGGTGCTCGTCCACCTCGAGGCGCAGCGCGGGCAGCTCGGGAAGGACGCGCTCCGCGAGCCCCGAGTCCACGAGCGCCGCGAGGCCCGCGCGCACGTCCCCGCCCAGCAGCAGCTTGGTGAGCTCGTCGCGCACGCGCTCGGCGGACACGATCGCGATCCGCTCGCTCATCGCCGCCATCGCAGCGAACGTCGCCGGCTCGATGTCGAAGCGCAACTGCGACGCGAAGCGCGCCGCCCTCATCATGCGCAGGGGATCGTCTCCAAAGGACACGTGCGGGTCGATGGGGGTGCGCAGCAGCCCGCCCGCGAGATCCTCGAGGCCCCCGTAGGGGTCGACGAACTCGAGCGACGGCAGCCGCACCGCCATCGCGTTGACGGTGAAGTCGCGCCGCGCGAGGTCGCCCTCGAGGGAGTCGCCGAACGCGACCACCGGCTTGCGCGTCGCGCCGTCGTACTCGTCGGCGCGATACGTGGTGATCTCGACGACCACGTCGCCCCTGCGCCCGCCGATCGTCCCGAACTCGCGACCCATGTCCCACGTCGAGCGCGTCCAGCCCCGCAACAGCGCCTCGATCTGGTCGGGATGGGCGGACGTCGCGAAGTCGAGGTCCGCACTCGAGCGCCCCAGGAAGGCGTCGCGCACGGGTCCGCCGACGAGCGCGAGCTCGTGACCCGCGGCCGCGAAGGACTCGGCGAGGCGCGTGATGTCGGCGGGCAGCGCGGCCCACAATCCGACCGCGCGGCGGCGCAGCACGTCGAGCGAGGGGGAGGCGGCGGGGTGGTCTGTCACCGGTCCAGTGTCCCAGACGGGCGCGGCCCGCCTCCCTCGGGCCCTCTGCGGGGTCGTTAGAGTTGGGCCATGCCCACGCCGCCCGTCCCGCGTCCCGGCCCGGTGCCGATGCCGCCCACGGGTGTGCCGGCCCGCCAGCGACGCGAGACCGCCGCCCACCGCACGCCTCACCTGCCGGTGAGCAACGAGACCTCCGCGGGAGGAATCGCGGTGCGCGTCGAGGACGGGATCGCATACGCCGCGTGCATCGGGCGCCGCAACCGCGCGGGCCGCCTCGAGTGGTGCCTGCCGAAGGGTCACATCGAGGAGGGGGAGACTCCCGAGATCGCTGCGGTGCGCGAGGTCGCGGAGGAGACGGGAATCGATGCCGAGATCATTCAGCCGCTGGGCGTGATCGACTACTGGTTCACGGGCGATGATCGCCGCGTGCACAAGGTAGTCCACCACTACCTTCTCGAGGCGCGCGCGGGCATCATCACCACGGACAAAGACCCCGATCATGAGGCGGAGGTGGCGCGCTGGATCGCGGTGGCCGACCTCATGCGCGAGCTCGCCTATCCCAATGAGCGGAAGATGGCCCAGGCGGCCGCCCGTCTCCTCGCGATTGCTCCGTGACCCGACCCATGCGCACGACCGCACTACTTCCCTCCCGCCTGCGCCGCGCCCTCGCGGGCGCCGCCGCCCTCGTGATCCTCGGCGTGGCCGCGCCCGTCGGGGTAGCCACGGCCGCACCGACGGACACCCCGGCGACCCTGGTGGCCTCGATCGAGTCGGATCCCTCGCCCACGGTGCGGGCGGGCGAGTCGATGACGTCGATCGCGACGGTCCACAACGAGGACTCCGTGCCGCTTGACGACGCGCGCGTCGAGATGCGCGTGACGAACGCACCACTGGGCGACCTCGGGGCCCTCGACGCCTTCCTCGCAGGCTCGCGACCGCGGATGACAACGGTCGGCGCCGCGAACGTGGGCATCTCGCTCACCCTGCCTCCCGCCGCGGGCACCCCGGTGGCGCCGGAGGACGGCGAGGTCGAGCCCGAGACGGTCCACCGCCTCGCGCCGGGCGGCTCCGCCACGGTCTCGGTGACCGCCGCCGCCGCGGACCTTCCGTTCGCCCCCGACACGTGGGCGGTGCACGGCGTCGAGGTGGTGCTCGTGACCGACCAGGAGACGCGCGTGCTGCTCAGCGGAGCCGTGACCTGGATCGATGCGTCCATGCCGCGCCTCGAGCTCGCCACGCTCGCGACCGCGACGGGCATCAGCGCGCGGGTGCGCGCGATCACCGCCGCCTCCGACATCCCCGGCGTCACGCTCGCGATCGACACCACGGCGCTCTCGGACCTGGGCAAGAGCAGCCTCGACATGGCGGATCGCGACGTCATGGCCATCCCCGCCGGCGACCCCGACCTCGTGTCGCTCGCCCATGCCGGCGAGGAGACCCTGCTCGACTTCGCCCTGTCGCGCGTGCGGGGAGGCTCGAGCCCCCTCACGGACCTGCCGTGGATCGCTCACGTCGCCCATGCCGACACCCCCACCGCCGAGCTCGCCGCGGCGAAGGGCGCGAGCGCCCTCGTGGTCACAGGATCCGAGGGGGACGATGCCGCGGTGCGGACCGTCCAGACGGTCGCCGTGGGCGACGGGATCCTCTCCGTGCTGACCCCCGACGAGGTCCTCTCCGATAGCATCTCCGGGATCGGATCGACACGCCCCGGCGGAGTCGGCGCGGCGGTCGCCACCGGCGCGCTCACCGCCGCCGAGTCGGACGGACCGGTGCTCGCGTGGACCGGCGCCGACTGGGCACCCACCGGCCCCGAGTCCGCCATCGCGCTCTCCGCGCTCATGACCGCCGAGTTTGTGGATCCCATCTCCGTCGCGGAGCTCGCGGAGGGCGCCGGGCCGCGCACGGTCCTCCCCACCGTGGTGGACGAGGACGGGGACCTCGACGCGGCGACCATTACCGGACTGGCGCGCAGGCTCGCCCGGCTCGGGGACCTGTCGCTCACCGCGCAGGACCCGTCCGCGATCCTCAATCCGGGAGGCCGTACCCTGCTGTCGCCGCTCGCCACATCGCTGCGCGACCAACCTCAAATTCGCGGTCTGCGCGTGACACAGTCCACCGCGGCGGTCGACCAGACGCTCGGCGCGCTGACGGTCGCGGCGGGCTCGGACGTGAACTTCATCGCCGACAGCGGCAGCGTCCCCGTCACCGTGCGCAACGATCTCGACGTGGACGCCACCGTCACGGTCGACATGACGTCGTTCGCACCCAACCTGCAGGTGAGGGACGCCCCCACCGTTACGATCCCTGCGGGGTCCAGCATGGCGGTGCCCGTCGAGGTCGAGGCGGTGTCCTCCGCGAACGTCAACGCGACCATCGTGCTGCGCAACCCCGACGGCACGGCGATCGGCGCCCCGGTGAGCATGAGCGTGCGGGTACGGGCGGACTGGGGAACGGCGATGACCGCCTTCTTCACGGCCGGGCTCGTGTTGCTCCTCGTCATGGGCGTCGTGCGCACGATTCGCCGAGGCCGCAAGGAGACCCGCACCGGCCCGCGGCCGGACCCGCTGGAGGCGACCGGCGGCGAGGCCCTGCCGTGACCACCGACTCGCCGGAGGCCCCCCGCGGATCGCTGCGGCGGCACACGCTCGTGATGGCGTCCGGCACGCTGGTCTCGCGCGGACTGGGCTTTGCGCGCAACGCCCTGCTTGCCGCCGCCATCGCGGTCAACACGGTGGCAGGCAACGCATACGACGTCGCGAACAAGATCCCCAACGCCCTCTACGCCGTCATCGCGGCGGGCGTCCTCAACGCGGTGCTCGTGCCGCAGATCGTGCGGGCCTTCCGCCGCGAGGACGGCAAGCGCACGGTCGACAGAATCGTCACGCTCGGCGTGGCGGGTTCGCTCGCGGTCACGGTGCTGTTCACCATCGCAGCGCCCGTGTTCGTCGTGATGTACACGCAGGACTGGTCCGTCGCGCAGCGCCAGCTCGCGATCGGATTCGCGTTCTGGTGCATCCCGCAGCTGTTCTTCTACAGCGTCTACACGATCCTGGGCCAGGTACTCAACGCCAAGGAGCAGTTCGGGCCGTACATGTGGGCGCCCGTGCTCAACAACGTGGTGTCGATCGCCGGACTCGTCGCGTATCTCGCGATCTACGGCGGCTACGCCCTCGACGCGGACGTCGTCGAGCCCGACTGGTCCGCCGCCCGCATCGCGCTCCTCGCCGGGACCGCGACGCTCGGCATCGCGGCGCAGGCACTCATTCTCATTTGGCCGCTGCGACGCGGAGGCTACCGGTGGGCTCCGGTCTGGAAGGGCCCCAAGGGAGAGCTCCGCGGCATCACGAGCGTCGCCGGCTGGGCGCTCGGCGCGGTGCTCCTCGACCAGGTCGGCGTGGTGATGGCGACCAGGGTCGCGTCCGCCGCGAGCGCCGCGGCCGAGGACCTCAACGCCGTGGACATCGCCGGCAACGCGGCCTACTTCAACGCGATGATGCTCTACCTCGTGCCGCACTCGATCGTCACGGTCTCGCTCGTCACGGCGCTCGCGACGCCGATGGCAAGGCACGCTGCCGCGGGGGACCTCGCGACGCTGCGCGCGACCACGCAGCGCGGGCTGCGCATGGTCACTGTCTTCGGTCTGTGGTCGACCGCCGTGTTCGTCGCCCTCGCGCCCGCACTCACGCGCATCGCGCTGCCCGCACAGCCGGAGGCGGAGGTGCAGTCGGTCGCCTACGTGCTCATGGCCCTCGCGCTCGGCGCGGCCCCGCTGGGGCTGCTCTCGGTGTTCAAGCGCGTCTTCTTCGCGCTCGAGGACGGGCGAGCAGTCTTCTTCATCCAGATTCCCGTCACGATCGCGTGGGTGGGAGGCATGTTCCTCCTGCGCGAGACGCTGCCATTCGCGTGGTGGACCGCGGGCGTCGCGCTCGCCCTGAGCCTGTCCAACGTGGTGGGTGTGGTGCTCCGCGCCAACGGCGTCAGGCGCCGCATCGGCGGCCTGGGCGGCACGCGCACCCTCAGCGTCATCGCGCGCGCGACCGCGGCGGCAATCGCGACCGGAGCGCTCGGCTGGTGGCTGATGCGCCTCATCCCGGCGGCGGAGTCGGGCGACCGGGTCGCGAGGCTGGTCATGTCGATCGGCACGGTTGCGGTGCTCATCCCCGTGATGGGGGTCGCCTACTGGGCGCTGCTGCGCCTCCTCAAGGTGCCCGAGGCCCAGGAACTGGTGGCACCGCTCCTTCGACGTCTGAGGCGCACCGTACGATAGGCGTAGCGATACGTCGGGGGTGCGGAACAGGTGCAAGAGGGCAGGGTCTTGGGTGCGCGTTTCACCCTGCTCGAGGAGGTCAATCACGATATCCCGGGCATCGAGCGGCACCTCGCACACGACGGGCGGCTCGATCGACTCACGGTGGTGGACATCGTTCACCTCGTGTCGGCCGGCGCGGTGCGCAAGGTCGCGACGCGGGCCTCGCGCCTGCGCGACCCCCGTCTCGCACGCATCGTCGCGACGGGACGGGACACCGTCGAGGGCCGCCCGGTCACGTACGTGGCGATCGAGCACGTGCCCGGCGTCACCCTCGACGAGGTGCTTGCGACGCGACGCATCGATCCCCGGCGCGCGATGGCGATCGTGGGCGGCGCCGCACGCGCGCTCGCCGCGGCCAAGGCGGAGGGCCTCACGCACGGATTCGTGCGCCCCGGCTGCATCACGGTGACGGAGCGCGGCCGCGTGGTGGTCGCCGGGGTCGGCGTGGATGGCGAGGCCGGTGCGCAGGCCGGGATCGTCGAGCAGGCCTCGGAGGAGGCAGACTCGCGCGCCCTGGGCGAGATCCTGGTGCGCGCGCTCACGGGTCTCGACCGCGGCGAGTCGACGGCCGACGACCTCCCGGACGGCATGCCTGCCGCGGGTCGCGCCGTGGCCCTCGATGTCCTCACGGGCGCGCCGCCGACCACGCTTGGTGCCCTCATCGACGCCCTGTCCCCCTTCGACGCACGCGCGCTCGTGGGCTTCACGGCCGCCGTCGAGACGCTGCGGTGGATCCCGCGCCTCGAGAGCGAGCACGAGGCACAGGCGGCGCGCGAGGCGGCCCGACTCGCGCAGGAGGAGGCCGAGCGCCTCGAGGCGTCGCGCCAACTGATCGCCTCGGAGACGCTCGAAGCGGCGCGCTTAGCCGCCGAGGAAGAGGCCGCGGAGGCGCTTGCCGACCCTCAGTTGCAGGAGACGATGCGGTCGGCGGCGCACGACGAGGCCGCGGAGGTCGCGGAGACACCACTTCCGGGCACGCACTCGCGACCGGCGGACAAGCACGAGGCCGCCTTCGACACCCTCGAGATCATGGTGGCCGACCAGAACCGGGTGCGCGAGCGCGGCACCTGGGAGCTGGTGCTCGAGGCGCTGCACCGACGCTGGCCCGCCTCGGCCCCGATCACCCACAGCCTCGAGCGCGCCCGTGTGCGTGCGGAGTCCGGCGGCCCCCTGAACGGCTCGCGCGTGGTCATGACTCTCGCCGTCGCCGGAATCGTGCTCGCGGTGTTCGTCGCCTTGGCCTGGCTGGCTCAGCCGCTGAGCGACAGCATCGTGATCGAACCCGCCCGCACCATCCAGCCGCGCCCGGTCGATCCCGCCGCTGACTGAGCGGGAACATCGGACCCCTACCATCTGTTCATGTAACGCCGTCCCGGCCGGGCTCGGCGCCCCATCACACAAGGAACAACCGTGAGCGAAACGCGCAACCTCATCATTGTCGGTTCTGGTCCTGCCGGGTATACGGCGGCTATTTATGCGGCGCGTGCGGGGTTGGCGCCGTTGGTGGTGGCGGGGTCGGTGACGGCTGGTGGGGCGTTGATGAATACGACCGAGGTGGAGAACTTTCCTGGGTTTGTGGAGGGTGTGCAGGGTCCTGAGTTGATGGAGACGTTGCAGGCTCAGGCGGAGCGTTTTGGTGCCGAGGTGCTCTTCGATGATGTGACGGAGCTGGATCTTGCCGGTGACGTGAAGCGTGTGGTGACGGGCATGTCGGGTGAGTACACGGCTGCCGCGGTGATTCTCGCGACTGGGTCGGCGTATAAGGAGCTCGGTCTGGATGATGAGAAGCGTCTCAGTGGTAAGGGTGTGTCGTGGTGTGCCACGTGTGATGGGTTCTTCTTCCGTGACCAGACGGTCGTGGTCGTCGGTGGTGGGGACTCCGCGGTGGAGGAGGCGACGTTCCTGACCCGGTTCGCGGCGAAGGTGTATCTGGTGCATCGCAGGGATGAGTTGCGGGCGTCGAAGATCATGGCGGATCGTGCTGTGGCGGATCCGAAGATTGAGTTCGTGTGGAACTCCGAGGTCATTGGCCTTGATGGTGACGTGAAGCTCGAGGGTGTGCGGATCCGTAACCGTGTGAGTGGTGAGGAGTCGACGCTGGCCGCGACGGGATTGTTTGTCGCGATCGGTCACGATCCTCGCTCCGAGCTGGTCAAGGGACAGGTCGACACCGACAGCGAGGGCTACGTCCAGGTCATCGGACGGACCACCGCGACCAACGTGGAGGGTGTGTTCGCGTGTGGTGACCTGGTCGACAACCGCTACCGCCAGGCCATCACCGCCGCCGGCTCGGGCTGCGCCGCCGCCCTCGACGCCCAGCACTACCTCGACGCGCGCGAGGCAGCACGTGCGTCCCAGGAGGCTCCGGACGCGGTCGAGGCCGTCACGGCTCCCGTCGAGTCGCCCGCGGCCGCGCTGCCGGCGGTCCCCGTCGCCGCCACCGTGGACACGTTCCAGGCGGAGGTGCTCGCCTCGGACGTCCCTGTCGTGGTCGACTTCTGGGCGACGTGGTGCGGACCGTGCCGCGCGGTCGCCCCTCTCCTTGACGAGCTCGCCGAGGAGTACGCGGGCCGCCTCAAGGTGGTCAAGGTGGACACCGACGCCAACCCGCAGCTCGCGATGGCCTACGGCGTCACCTCGATCCCGACCATGAGCTTCTTCAAGGGCGGCGAGGTCGTGAAGTCCGTGGTGGGCGCTCGCCCGAAGCCCGCGCTCTCCGCACTGTTCGACGAGGTCCTCGCCTAACCCGACCCAAGCATCGTCTTGCAGCACGGGGGTCCAGGCGCGTGATGGCTGGACCCCCGTGCGCGTGCCAGACTTGCGCCATGAGCGACGGCACCCCCACCCCGCGCGAAGGCACTCGTCTCGATCCCTGGTACGGGTCCTATGCACAGCGCGCGCACCAGATGCGCGCCTCGGAGATTCGTGCCCTGTTCGCGGTCGCGAGCCGCCCCGAGGTGGTCTCGCTTGCCGGCGGCATGCCGTTCATCGGCGGCCTCCCACTCGAGGAGCTGGGTGAGATGTCCCGCCGGATCATCGTGGAGCACGGCGAGGTCGCGCTCCAGTACGGCTCCGGCCAGGGCGACGTCACGCTGCGCGAGAAGATCCTCGAGGTCATGGCGCTCGAGGGCATCGTCGCCCATCCGGACGATGTCGTGGTCACCACGGGCTCGCAGCAGGCGCTCGACCTGGTGACGACGATCTTCATCGATCCTGGCGACGTCATCGTGGCCGAGGCGCCGTCGTACGTGGGAGCGCTCGGCGTGTTCCGGGCGCACGAGGCCGATGTAGTCCACGTGCCCATGGACGCGCACGGGCTCATCCCCGAGGCTCTTGAGCAGACCCTCGCGCGCCTCACGGCCGAGGGTCGTCGCGTGAAGTTCCTCTACACCGTTCCCAACTTCCACAACCCCGGCGGCGTCACGCTGTCGCTCGAACGCCGCCCGCAGGTGCTGGAAATCTGCGAGCGGTACGGCGTGCTGGTGCTCGAGGACAATCCCTACGGCCTGCTGGGCTTCGACACCGAACCGCTCCCCTCACTGCGCTCGATGAGCCCCGAAGGCGTCATTTACCTGGGGTCTTTCTCGAAGACCTTCGCTCCGGGATATCGCGTCGGGTGGGCGGTCGCGCCGCACGCGGTGCGTGAGAAGCTGGTCCTGGCATCCGAGGCGGCGATCCTCAGCCCCTCGAACGCGTCGCAGATGGCGATCGCGACCTACCTTGAGCACTTCGACTGGCAGGGCCAGATCAAGAAGTTCCAGGTCCAGTACCGGGAGCGTAGGGACGCGATGATCTCCGCGCTCGGGGAGCACATCCCCGAGGCGTCGTGGAACGTGCCCGACGGTGGGTTCTACGTGTGGGTGCGGCTTCCCGACGGTCTCGACGCCAAGTCGATGCTTCCCCGCGCGATCACGGCGCGCGTCGCATACGTCTCGGGCAGCGCGTTCTACATCGACGGCTCGGGCACGGATCACCTGCGACTGTCGTACTGCTTCCCCACCCCGGAGCGCATCAGGGAGGGCGTGCGCCGCCTCGCGACGGTCGTGGACGCCGAGCTCGAGACCGTCCGCATCTTCGGAACCTCGGGGGGCCGCCGCGGCGACACCGTCGACTTCCCCTCGCCCGACCTCTACTGACCGCTACGACCTCCGAGAGGACCGCACCTCATGCACGTACTCATTCTGGCCGGCGGGCTGTCACACGAGCGCGACGTGTCGATTCGCAGTGGCAGGAGGGTCCAGGAGGCGCTCAAGGGACGCTTCGACCAGGTTTCTTTGCTTGATGTGGACACGGAGTTGATCCCTACTTTGCGCGCCGGCGACGTCGACGTCGTGTGGCCGCTTCTCCACGGTGCCTCGGGAGAGGACGGCTCGCTCCAGGCACTCCTCGAGTTGCTGGGTGTGACGTTCGTGGGCACGGGGTCTCGCGCGGCCCGGGTCGCGTGGAACAAGGCGGTCGCCAAGGCGGTGATGATGCGTGAGGGCATCTCGACGCCCGAGTACGTCACTCTCCCCCAGTCTCTCTTCCGGGAGGTGGGTGCCGAGCAGGTGCTCGACGCGATCGTGGCGCGCTTCTCGCTCCCGCTCGTCGTGAAGCCGGTGCGCGGCGGTTCCGCGCTGGGCGTGTCGATCGTCAGGGACCGCGCCGACCTCGCCCGCGCGATGGTCCACTGCTTCGCCTACGGCGACGTGGCTCTCATCGAGAGGCACGTCGAGGGCATCGAGCTCGCGGTGAGTGTCCTGGGCACGGGGGACGATGCCCGGGTGCTGCCCGCGGTCGAGGTCGCCGTCGAGGGGGCGTACGACTACGACGCGCGCTACAACGCCGGCAGGGTCGAGTACTTCGCGCCCGCGCGGCTGACCGCCGAACAGGCCGAGGTCGTCTCTGCCGCCGCGCTCACCGTGCACCGCACCATGGACCTTCGCGACCTGTCGCGGGTCGACCTCATTCTCGATGGGGACGGCGCCGCTCAGGTGCTCGATATCAACATCGCCCCTGGTATGACCGAGACCTCGCTGCTTCCGCAGGCCGCCGAGGCGGCGGGTCTCGACCTTGGTTCGGCCTACAGCGCGCTGGTCGCCGACGCCCACGGTCGCGGGATCGTCGACTAGGCGGTTCGGCTAGGAGTCGCTTCCAAACACTCCCGGATCCGTGGGGTCCAGGAGGCCGACGATCCTGTTGAGGTCATCGACGGTCGCGAAGTCAATCGTGATCGATCCGCGCGTGCGACCCAGCTTGACCTTGACGCGCGTGTCGAAGCGGTCACCCAGCCTGCCGCCGAGCTCGTCGAGCGCCGCGGTGCGTCCGCCGGCCCGCACGGCTCCCTTGCGTGGCTTCGGGGTATCGACGCCGAGCGTCACCGCCTCCTCGGTCGCCCTCACCGAAAGGCCCTCAGCGACGATGCGCGTCGCGAGGAGCTCCATGGCTTCGGGAGACTCGAGCCCCAGCAGGGCGCGGGCGTGGCCCGCCGAGAGCACACCGGCCGCAACCCGTCGCTGCACCGGCGCCGGGAGGCGCAGGAGCCTCAGGGTGTTCGAGATCTGGGGACGCGACCGGGAGATCCTGGTCGCGAGCTCCTCATGCGTGATGCCGAAGTCCTCAAGCAGCTGCTGATATGCCGCGGCTTCCTCGAGCGGATTGAGCTGGCTGCGGTGGAGGTTCTCGACCAGCGCGTCACGCAGCAGGTCGTTGTCGTCGGTCGATCGAATGATCGCCGGGATCTCGGTGAGCCCCGCCTCCTTGGACGCACGCAGCCTGCGCTCGCCCATGATGAGCTCGTAGCCCTCCCCCTCGGGATTGGGCCGCACGACGATCGGCTGCAGGACGCCGATCTCCTTGATCGATCCGACGAGCTCGGCGAGGGCCTCCTCGTCGAAGACGGTGCGGGGCTGACGCGGGTTGGGTACGACGGCGTACGGGTCGATATGGGCGAAGGATGCCCCGGGAACGGGAACGAGCTCGCCGTCCTCGGAGACCTGCGTGATTGTCGGAATCGCGCCCGTGGTGTCCGAGAAGAAGACGTCCCGAGGGCGCTCCTGGACGGGTCCCTCGGGCTCGGTCGGGATGAGCGCTCCGAGTCCGCGCCCCAGGCCCCTCTTGGTCTTGCTCACTAGTGCTCCGTTCCTGCGGCGCCGCGCACCGCGATGTCACGCGCGACGGCCATGTAGGCCACGGCTCCTGACGAGTGTGGGTCGTGGGTGATGACGGTCTGGCCGAACCCCGGCGCCTCCGAGACGCGCACCGATCTCGGCACCGTCTGGTCGAGGGTCTGCTCCGGGAAGTGCGAGCGCACCTCGGATGCCACCTCGCGCGCGAGGTTCGTGCGGCCGTCGTACATCGTGAGGACGATCGTCGAGACGTGGATGCCGGGATTGAGGTGCTTCCTGACCATCTCGACGGTCTTGATCAGCTGGGTCAGGCCCTCGAGCGCGTAGTACTCACACTGGATCGGGATGAGGACCTCGGTCGCGACCACCATCGCGTTCAGCGTGAGTAGACCGAGGCTGGGCGGGCAGTCGATGAAGACGTAGTCCAGTTCCTTGCCCGCGCCCTCGAGCAACTCCTTGAGCGCGTCGTGCAGGCGGAACTCGCGTCGGACCATCGACACGAGCTCGATGTCCGCGCCCGCGAGGTCGATCGTCGCCGGCACACACCACAGCGTGTCGATCTCGGGGCTGCGCTGCGCGACACGCGCCATGGGCGTCTCGTCGAGCAGGACGTCGTAGATCGAGGGCGTGCCCGACCTGTGGTCGACGCCGAGCGCCGTGGAGGCGTTTCCCTGGGGATCCGCGTCAATGACGAGCACGTTGGCACCTCGCTTGGCGAGCGCCGCGGCCACGTTGACGGAGGTGGTCGTCTTGCCCACCCCGCCCTTCTGGTTCGAGACCGCGATGATGCGGGTACGGGCGGGGCGAGGGAAGGCCGCACTCTCGAGCGCGCGCCGACGCCGCTCCGTGGCTATCATCTCCGCCGCGAGCGGGCTGTCGCCGTCCTCGCTCAGGCCCTCGAAGGGGTCGATCGCCGTGAAGGGGTTGGTGGTTTCACGTGAAACACCGTCGGGGGTGCGGTCACGCTCCGGCCCGGTCGTCGGCCTCGCATCGTCAAACGCCACTCGCACACCTTCCCCACATCTGTATCCGCCGCCGGCCCGTCTCGCCCGGAACTGGGCATGCCTCTCGTACTCGCGCCCCGCACCGTGAATGGCGACGGGGGTGGAAGCCTCTCCTTGAGGAAACGCCTCGTGATCACGCGTCGCGGTCAGACCGGCGACTCACCTCCGCCCATGTTTCACGTGAAACATGGGCGGCGCAACCGCCAACAGCAAACCTTTGTGGGTCCGCTGAGCACCTCCTCCGGCCCGACGACTCTACCCCAGGAGGCGCCTGGAAGAGGTCCGGGATCGGCGACAGCGTGCGGGCCTGGTGCGGCTATGGCATCACGATGCGCACGCATTCGGGCCGCGCACCACCTCTCGGACTCCTGTGGAGAAACCCGCGTCCGCCGCCACTCTCACGCACAAACGCCTGTGGACGACCGTGTGGACAGCGAGGGGGAAGAATCACGACCGGGTCAGCACCACGACGGTCGTGGCGTCGACGCCCGCGATGGTGCCCGCCGTGTGGATCTCGCCCGTGAAGCGCTGCTTGCGCAGGGTGTACTTGGCGCGGTCGAGCTCGTCGGCCGCACTCCGACCCTTGAGGAGCACCAGACGCCCGTGGGGACTGAGCAGCGGTGAGCACCACTTGACCAGCTTGTCGATGGCCGCGACAGCGCGGGCGGTGACGATGTCGGCCTCGACCGACTCCGTGACTTCCTCGGCACGCCCCCGCACCACAAGTACATTGTCGATCCCGCATCGTTCCGCGACCTCGAAAAGCCACTGAATGCGTCGCTCCATCGGCTCAATCAGCACGTAGTCGCGAGAGGGATCCATCGCGGCCAACACCATGCCGGGGAGGCCGGCGCCGGAGCCGACGTCGGCGACTCGGCCATCCCCGAGGTACGGCGCGAGCGCCGCCGAGTTCAGGATGTGGCGCTCCCAGAGCCTCCCGACCTCGCGGGGGCCAATCAGTCCTCGCTCGACACCTTCAGCTGCCAGCATGTCGGCGAATGCCAGCACTCGTGGATACGTGTCCCCGAAGTACTCGCGGACCGCGGCACTGCCGCTGAGGGGGTCGATCTGAGGGGGCTCGAGGACGTCGTCGGTCATAGGTGTTTCACGTGAAACGTCAGGAGGGAAGCACCACGACGTAGCGCTGCGGGTCCTCGCCCTCGGACTCGGAGGCCAGGCCGGCCTCAAGAACGACGTCGTGAACCACCTTGCGCTCGAACGCATTCATCGGCTGCATCTCGACGCGCTCGCCCGTCTCCCGCACCACCGCGATGGCCTCGCGGGCGAGCTCGGCGAGCCGCTCGCGACGACCGGCACGGAAGTCCGCAATGTCGAGCATGAGCCGGCTGACCTCGCCGGTGTCGGCCTGGACAGCGAGACGCGTCAGGTCCTGGAGCGCCTCGAGCACCTCCCCCTCGGGACCCACGAGTCGCTTGAGGTCCTGGCTCGGGCCATCGGCCACGATCGCCACCTTGGCTCGTCCGGCCTCGACCGAGATGTCGATGTCGCCATCCATGTCGAGGATGTCGAGCAGTTCCTCGAGGAAGTCGGCTGCGACGTCACCCTCGGCGTCGAGCTTCTTGATGCTGTCGGTCATGAGTTGTCCTTCTCCTGATCGCCGCCTGCGGCGGACTGAGGCTTCGATCCGCCACGGCCCTTGCGCTTGGGCTGCTGTCGCTGACCGGAACGCTTGGGCTCTTCGACCGGCTCCTGCTCGATGACCACGACCGCGGGGTCCTCGCCCCGGCGAGCGGCGCGACGCGCGGCCTTGGCCGCGAGGCGCTCCTGGTGCTGGCGGTCCGCCTCGGAGCCGGGCGTGGGGTTGTTGCGGATGACGTAGAACTGCTGGCCCATGGTCCACAGGTTGGTGGTGGTCCAGTAGATGAGGACACCCACGGGGAAGTTGGGGCCGGTGATCACGAAGATGAACGGCAGCGCGTACATCAGGATCTTCTGCTGCTGCGCCATCGGGCCCTCAAGGGCACTCGCCGGCATGTTCTTCATGGTGAGCTGACGCTGAGTGGTGAACGTCGTGGCAACCATGGCGATGATGAGGACGGCGGACAGGATCTTCGCGGCCGCACCCTCCGAGTTGAAGAACGTGTCCGACAGCGATGCACCGAACAGGTCCGCCTGCTGCGCCTGCGTGGCGAGCTCGTTGGTGAGCATGCCGATGCCGTCGGTATTGCCACCGCCATTGACATTGCCCTCGAGGCGGTAGTTGAGCACGCGGAACAGGGCGAAGAAAATAGGCGCCTGCACCAACATTGGCAGGCACGAGGAGAACGGGTTGGTCTTGTGCTTGGAGTAGAGCTCCATGGTCTCGCGGCTCATTGCCTCGCGGGACGCTTGGTCCTTCTTGCCCTTGTACTTGTCCTGGATCTTGCGTAGATCCGGCGCGATCATCTGCATCGCGCGCGACGCCTTGATCTGCTTGACGAACAGTGGGATCAGCGCCGCGCGGATGGTGACCACAAGTCCCACGATCGCAAGCGCCCAGGTGATACCCGCGGCGGGATCTAGACCTAGCAGCGTCCAGAACTTGTGCCAGATCACCATGATGTTGGCGACGACCCACTCGAGTGGGAAGAGGATGGTGTCGATCATGAAGCCGAGGTTCCTTATGTCGTGTGGACGGAAGTCTGGTCAGCCGTCATCGCGGCATTATTCCTCGTGAGGCGAAATAGGCGCTCTCCACGAGCAGGCACGTCATCGACGCCGCCGTTGTTCCACGGGTTGCAGCGCAGGATCCTCCACACGGCCATCAGTGAGCCGATGCCTGCGCCGTGCACACGCACGGCCTCCATGCCGTAGTGCGAGCACGTGGGATGAAACTTGCAGGTAGGTCCCGTCAGGGGAGAGACGGTGAGCTGATAGCCCCGGATCGCGGCCACGACGACTCGCTGCATGCCGTTCATCGCAAGGCCCGCCGGGTCGCGGCACTCAGGGCGCCGTCGAGATCCGCACCCAACGTCGCATAGTCGGCCAGCGCGGCCTCGGGCAATGCGCGCACCACGAGTCGCGCGCCCTCGGGTAGGTGCTCCAGGCGCTCGGCCACGAGCGCTCGCAGGCGCCGCTTCACACGGTTGCGAACCACGGCACCTCCTACCGCCTTAGAAACAGCGAAACCGGCCATGCGTCGAGCATCGCCGGTGAGCGCCACATACACCACCACGGTGTGCCGACCGCTTCGGGCCCCCAGTCGCATCGCGGACCGAAAGTCCGCGGGCGACCGCAGGCGCGAGCCGGCCGGCAGCAACCTTAGGCCGACAGCTTGCCGCGGCCCTTACGGCGGCGGGACGCCAGAATCGACCGACCGGCACGCGTACGCATGCGCAGACGGAAGCCGTGCGTCTTGGCACGCTTGCGGTTGTTCGGCTGGAAAGTCCGCTTGCTCACGGTAACTCCACGACGTTTCAGGGAATGGTCAAATCAGCGCACTCACGTTACGCGCTCGAGCCCACGGAAGCAAATCCCGCGGCTCACCTTGGGGCGCACTTGTCAAACAGGATAGGCTCCACCATCACGGCCCTGCACCAAGTGAGCGACACGCGGCGACGCGGTAACGAACAGGTGACCGGCCATGCACCGACTGTGAAAAACGCTGTGGATACACACCTTGGGGGTGACGGCCAGTGGTGGCAGAGCCTGCCTCGGACTCGATTGACGCTGTATGGCGCGGAGCCCTCGACTTTCTCGCCGACGACGGCGGGCTGAGCGCGCAGAACCGTTCGTTCCTGCGCCTCGTCAAGCCGCTCGCGGTGGTCGAGGACAACGTGTTCCTCGCGGTCGCCGAAGACTTCACCAAGAACTACGTCGAGACCACGCTGCGCGGTCAGGTCACCGAGGCGCTCAGCGAGGTGCTCGGACGTGACGTGAGGATCGCCGTCACCGTCGACGCCTCGATCACTCCGCCCCCGCCGGCGGACGGCGAGACCGACGAGCCGCGCCCGCCCCAGGTGCGCCGGCCCGAGGTGGTGCCTCCCCCCGTGGTCGAGGACCCGCACCTCAATCCCCGCTACACGTTCGACACCTTCGTCATTGGCCCGTCCAACCGCTTCGCCCACGCCGCCGCCCTCGCGGTCGCGGAGTCACCAGGCAAGACATACAACCCACTGTTCATCTATGGGGGATCGGGGCTGGGCAAGACGCACCTGCTGCACGCGATCGGTCACTACACGCGGCATCTCAAGCCGCAGACCAGGGTGCGCTACGTGAACTCCGAAGAGTTCACCAACGACTTCATCAACTCGATTCGAGACGATCGCTCGCTGAGCTTCAAGCGTACGTACCGCGAAGTCGACGTCCTCCTCATCGATGACATCCAGTTCCTGCAGGGCAAGGAGCAGACCCTTGAGGAGTTCTTCCACACCTTCAACGCGTTGCACAACGCCGGCAAGCACGTGGTCATCACCTCCGACGTCAGCCCCCGCAACCTCGACGGGATCGAAGAGCGCATGCGCACCCGCTTCGAGTGGGGACTCATGACCGATGTCCAGCCGCCCGACCTCGAGACGCGCATCGCGATCCTCAGGAAGAAGGCGGCGGCCGATGCCGTCCAGGCGCCGTCGGACGTCCTGGAGTACATCGCGTCGAACATCACGAGCAACATCCGCGAGCTCGAGGGTGCCCTCATCAGGGTGACGGCCTTCGCGGCCCTCAACCGACAGCCCGTGGATCTCTCGCTCGCGCAGGTGGTCCTCAAGGACCTCATCTCCGACGACGACTCGGAGATCACGGCCTCGACCATCATCGGCAAGACCGCCGACTACTTCGGGATCACGATCGAGGAGCTCACCGGCACGAGCCGCTCGCGTGTCTACGTCACGGCGCGTCAGATCGCGATGTACCTCTGCAGGCAGCTGACCGACCTCTCTCTCCCCAAGATCGGCGATCACTTCGGCGGCAAGGATCACACCACGGTGATGTACGCGGTCAAGAAGGTCGAGGACCAGATCGCTCAGCGCCGCCAGATGTACAACCAGGTCAACGAGATCCACGCGCGCATCAAGCAGTCGCGGGCCTGACGCCTCCCCGACACACGGCCTCTCCACGCCCCCTGGACGCCCTCGCGACCCCTGTCCACGCATCGTCCCGTCTCACGATGCGCTCACGCACGTCCCTCACAATTGTGGAAAACCCTGTGGACGCCCGTGGACAGCACGCTCAATCCACAGGGGATGGCCTGTGCAGAATCACAAGAACCATGTGAGTCGAGCGGATCCGCTCACAGGCCCAGGGCGCCAACCCGACCTCTCATCCGCAGGCCATACACACGCGGATCACGGCGCTTTCCAGCCCGGACAGTGCTCATCCACAGATTCCACGGTACCTATGACCACTACTTCTCTAGATTCTTGTCATTCTCCACGCGACCTTCATTGGCGCCGCGACGTCGCCAGGGGCGAGGCACCCCCTCAACTGTCCGGACCGTGGCATAGTCTGTGCCAAGACCAGAGGAGCACCCGATGAAGTTCACCGTCGAGCGCGACGTCCTTGCGGACGCCGTCGCATGGACGTCCCGCGCCGTGCCGGCGCGACCGCCGGTACCCGTTCTTGCCGGAGTCCGCATCACGGCGGATACCGAAGGCACCGTGCGACTGGCCAGCTTCGACTACGAGGTGTCGGCGCGCGGCGAGTTCCCCGCCGAGGTCGACCAGTCGGGCGAAGTGCTCGTGTCGGGTCGCCTCCTGCGTGAGATCGCGAACGCCCTCCCTCACAAGCCGGTCACGCTGTCGCTCGAAGGCACCAAGGTTTCCGTCACGTGTGGCGCGTCGCGATTCACCCTCGCGACGATGCCCGTGGACCAGTACCCCTCGCTTCCCGAGCTTCCCGAGCAGTCGGGCACGATCGACGGCGCGACGCTGCAGCAGGCGGTCGCCCAGGTCACCAGCGCTGCGTCCCGCGACGAGACCCTCCCCATCCTCACCGGAGTGCGCGTCGAGATCGAGGGATCGCACATCTCGCTGCTCGCCACCGACCGCTACCGCCTCGCGCTACGCGAGCTTGAGTGGAAGCCGTCGAAGTCGGACATCTCGGCCGTCGCGCTCGTGCGCGCCAAGACTCTCGGCGACACGGCGAAGGCGTTGGGCGCCGGCGAGGTCACCGTCGCGCTGAGCTCGGGTCAGGGACTCGATCTGATCGGCTTCGAGGCGGGCGGCCTCGTCACCACGTCGCTGCTCATGGACGGCGACTACCCCGCGGTGCGTCGCCTCTTCCCCGAGTCCAGCCCCATCACGGCGACCGTGCGCACGCAGGACATCATCGACGCGACGCGTCGCGTCGCGCTGGTGGCGGAGCGCAACTCCTCGGTCAGGCTCGCGTTCGCCGAGGGCGAGGTCACGCTCGATGCCGGACAGAGCGACGACGCGCAGGCGTCCGAGGCCCTCACGGCGGCGCTCGAGGGTGAGCCGATCACGGTCGCGTTCAACCCGCAGTACCTGCTCGACGGACTCACGGCCCTCGGCAGCGAGTACGTCCGGTTCGGGTTCACCCAGGAGACCAAGCCGGTCGAGTTCGTGGGCGTCAAGGAGCCCGGTGGCGAGATCGCCGCCGATTTCCGCTACCTGCTGGTGCCCATCCGCATCGCGTCGTAGTGCGCGTCACGCATCTTCAGCTCGCCGACTTTCGCTCGTACCCGCAGGCGGAGGTCCAGCTGGAGGCCGGCGTCACGACGTTCGTGGGTCGCAACGGCCAGGGCAAGACCAACCTGGTCGAGGCGATTCGCTACCTGTCGGTGCTCGGATCTCACCGGGTCGCCAACGATGCACCGCTCATCCGGGCAGGCGCCGAGCGCGCCGTCGTGCGCGCGAGGGTCGAGAAGGCCGGGCGCTCTCTCGCGCTCGAGGTCACGCTCAACGCGGGCCGCGCCAACCAGGCACGGCTCAATCGCGGCGCCGCCCGACCCCGGGATCTCGTGGGAATCCTCCGCACGGTGCTCTTCGCGCCCGAGGACCTGAGCCTCGTCAAGGGCGATCCCTCGGGGCGCCGCTCCTTCATGGACGAACTCTGCGTCGCGCTGCAGCCCGCCCTGGCGGGAGACATCGCGGACTACGAGCGCGTCCTGCGTCAGCGCACATCAATGCTCAAGAGCGCGCGGCACGCGCGCGGGGACCTCACCATGCTCGACATCTGGGATGAGAAGCTCGCGGAGCTCGGCGGCAGGATCATCGCGGCGCGATTGCGCGCCGTGAGTAGCCTCGCTCCTCACGTGTGGGCTGCGTACCAGGACGTTGCCCCCGACGGCGGCGACTGCGCGATCCGCTACGCGTCGGCGCTGGGCGAGGACCTCCCCGCCGACTCGACCGTGCTGGCTGAGCGGCTCCTGGAGCGCCTCGCGGAGGTTCGCCCCAAGGAGCTCGACCGCGGCGTGACGCTCGCGGGCCCTCATCGCGACGACCTTGAGATCCGCCTGGGTGACATGCCCGCCAAGGGCTACGCGAGCCACGGGGAATCGTGGTCGTGCGCGCTTGCGCTGCGGATCGGCACGTATGACCTGCTCACGTCGGACTCAGGTCCGGACGCGGATGACGACGGCGAGCCGGTGCTGATCCTGGACGACGTCTTTGCTGAGCTCGACTCGGGCCGACGCACGGCGTTGGCCGCCAGGCTCGAGCGCGCGAGCCAGGTACTGATCACCGCGGCGGTCGCGGAGGACGTGCCCGCCTCCCTCGAGGGGCGCGTGATCCCCGTCGTGAAGGGACGCGTGGGGGAAGAGCCCGCTGATGACTGACAACCACGGGGACGATGCCACTCACGCCCGAACGTCCGACGTTCCGGATCCCCTGGTTCCGGCGGATGCGGCGAAGCTCGCGCGTGACGCGATGGAGCGAGCGCGCCAGGCGGCGCGCGCCCGTGGCGCGCGTCGCACGAGCGCGAATCAGGGGCGGCGGCAGCGCGAGGAGCGCAAGCGCGGATCGGAGCCCTACGGCGGTGGCCGCGATCCGCAGCCGATGAGCGACGCCGTGCAGACCCTGCTGCGTCGGATGGGGTGGACCGAGCAGATCGAGGTTTCCTCGGTGACGGCGCGGTGGCGCGAGGTGATCGGCGATCGCATCGCCGACCACTGCGAGCCGCTCGGCTTCGAGGATGGCATCCTCACCGTCAAGGCGTCGTCGACCGCATGGGCCACGCAGCTTCAGATGATGGCGGGCCAGATTCGCCATCGCATCAACGAGGAGTTTGGCCGCGATATCGTTCGCGAGCTCAAGGTGCTCGGCCCGACCGCGCGTTCGTGGACCAAGGGTCCGCGGACCGTGCGAGGCCGGGGGCCGCGCGACACCTACGGGTGATCTCGACCCCCGTATCGTCCCCTCGCGAGGCCACCCGCCCGCGACGGCCACCGGGGCAGGGGGACAACCTCGCCGAAATGGCCTGTGAAAGGCGCCAGATCGGGCCTCAGAGCCACTAGAATGAGCCGAGATAGCACGCGACCCCTCTCGGGGCGCGTCAGCGGCTTGAAAGGCGAATCTGTGGCGAATGACCAGGCGCGGGCTAATGAGCCCGCCTACGGCGCCGAGAACATCACCGTCCTGGAGGGCCTCGAGGCCGTTCGCAAGCGCCCGGGCATGTACATCGGCTCGACGGGCGAGCGCGGACTGCACCACCTCGTGTACGAGGTGGTCGACAACTCGGTCGACGAGGCGCTCGCCGGATACTGCGACACCATCACCGTGACGCTGCTCGCGGACGGCGGTGTGAGGGTCACCGACAACGGACGCGGCATCCCCGTCGACATGCACCCGACCGAGGGCAAGCCCACGGTCGAGGTGGTCATGACGATCCTCCACGCGGGAGGCAAGTTTGGCGGCGGCGGCTACGCGGTCTCGGGCGGTCTGCACGGCGTGGGTATCTCGGTCGTCAACGCGCTGAGCTACAAGGTCGAGACCGAGGTCAAGCGCCAAGGACACGTGTGGCGCCAGACCTTCGCCGACGGTGGCAAGCCGCAGGGCACGCTCGTCAAGGGCGAGGCGACCGACGAGACCGGAACCCAGCAGACGTTCTGGGCCGACCCCACGATCTTCGAGACCACCGACTTCGACTACGAGACGCTGCGTGCGCGCTTCCAACAGATGGCCTTCCTCAACAAGGGCCTGTCGATCACGCTGACGGACGAGCGCCCCGAGCACATCGCGCCGGCGGACGATGCCGAGGGCGACGAGGCGCCGACGTCGCGCGCCGTGACCTACCGCTACGACGGTGGGCTGGTCGACTACGTCACGCACCTCAACGCGACCAAGAAGGCGGAGCTGGTCCACGCCGAGGTCATCTCCCTCGAGAACGAGGACACCGAGCGCAAAATCTCGCTCGAGATGGCGATGCAGTGGACCAACGCCTACTCGGAGTCCGTCTTCACGTACGCGAACACGATCTCCACCACCGAGGGCGGCACGCACGAGGAAGGGTTCCGTGCGGCGCTGACCACCCTGGTGAACAAGTACGCGCGCGAGAAGGGCATCCTCAAGGAGAAGGACGATAACCTCACGGGCGACGACGTCCGCGAGGGACTCACCGCGGTGATCTCCGTCAAGCTGGGCGAGCCGCAGTTCGAGGGACAGACCAAGACCAAGCTGGGCAACACCGAGGCCAAGACCTTCGTGCAGCGCGTGGTCAATGAGCAACTCACGGACTGGTTCGACGCGCACCCCAACGAGGCACGCGACGTGATCCGCAAGGCGATTCAGGCCTCGCAGGCGCGCATCGCCGCCCGCAAGGCGCGCGAGGCGACGCGGCGTAAGGGACTGCTCGAGTCCGGCGGCATGCCGGGCAAGCTGTCGGACTGCCAGAGCCGCAACCCCTCCGAGTGTGAGATCTTCATCGTCGAGGGTGACTCGGCGGGCGGCTCGGCGAAGGCCGGCCGCGAGCCCTACAACCAGGCGATCATGCCGATCCGCGGAAAGATCCTCAACGTCGAGCGCGTGCGCCTCGACCGCGCGCTGTCGAACCAGGAGGTCCAGGGCCTCATCACCGCGTTCGGAGCGGGACTGGGTGAGGACTTCGACATCACCAAGGCGCGGTATCACAAGATCGTGCTGATGGCCGATGCCGACGTCGACGGCCAGCACATTCGCACCCTTCTGCTGACGCTGCTCTTCCGCTACATGCGGCCGCTGATCGAGGCCGGGTACGTCTACCTCGCGCAGCCGCCGCTGTTCAAGATCAAGTGGACCAACGCGGACCACGAGTACGTGTACTCCGACAGGGAGCGCGACGCGGTCATCAAGGACGGCACCGCGAACGGCAAGCGCATCCCCAAGGAGAACGGCGTCCAGCGCTACAAGGGTCTGGGCGAGATGAATCACGAGGAGCTGCGCGTCACCACGATGGATCCGGCGACGCGCACCCTGCTCCAGGTCACCATGGATGACGCCGCACAGGCGGACGAGATCTTCTCGGTGCTGATGGGCGAGGACGTCGAGTCCCGCCGCAGCTTCATCCAGCGCAACGCGAAGGACGTGAGGTTCCTTGACATCTGAGAACCCCGAGGCCGTGCAGCACGGCCGGATCGAGGCGGTCGACCTCAACACCGAGATGCAGCGGTCCTACCTGGACTACGCCATGTCGGTCATCGTGGGCCGCGCGCTACCCGACGTCCGCGACGGACTGAAGCCCGTGCATCGTCGCGTGCTCTACGCGATGTTCGACGGCGGCTATCGCCCCGACCGCGCGTTCTCCAAGTGCTCGCGCGTGGTCGGCGACGTCATGGGCAAGTACCACCCGCACGGCGACAGCGCGATCTACGACGCGATCGTGCGCATGGTCCAGCCGTGGTCGCTGCGCTACCCGCTCATCGCGGGCCAGGGCAACTTCGGCTCCGCCGGCAACGACGGCGCCGCGGCCTCGCGATACACCGAGTGCAAGATGGCCCCGCTCGCCATGGAGATGGTGCGGGACATCGACAAGGACACGGTCGAGTTCGAGGACAACTACGACGGCCGCGAGCAGGAGCCGACCATCCTGCCGGCGCGCTTCCCCAACCTGCTCGCGAACGGCTCGGCCGGCATCGCGGTGGGCATGGCCACCAACATCCCTCCGCACAACCTGCGCGAGGTGGCCGAGGGTGTGCAGTGGCACCTCGACCACCCTGACGCGAGCCGCGAGGAACTGCTCGAGGCGCTCATCGAGCGCATCCCCGGCCCCGACTTCCCCACCGGCGCGACCATCCTGGGCCGCAAGGGCATCGAGGACGCGTATCGCACGGGCCGCGGCCTCATCACGATGCGCGCGGTGGTCAACATCGAGGAGATCCAGGGACGCATGTGCCTGGTCATCACCGAGCTGCCGTATCAGGTGAACCCCGACAACCTCGCGATCAAGATCGCGGAGCTCGTCAAGGACGGCAAGGTGTCCGGCATCGCGGACATCCGCGACCAGACCTCCGGCCGCACGGGTCAGCGCCTCGAGATCGTGCTCAAGCGTGACGCGGTCGCGAAGGTGGTGCTCAACAACCTCTACAAGCACACGCAGCTGCAGGAGACGTTCGGCGCGAACATGCTCGCGATCGTCGACGGCGTGCCGCGCACGCTCGCGCTCGACGGGTTCATCCGTTACTGGACGGCTCACCAGCTCGAGGTCATCCAGCGCCGCACCGCGTACCGCCTGCGTGAGGCGGAGCGCGAGGCGCACATCTTGCAGGGCTACCTCAAGGCGCTCGACGCGCTCGACGAGGTCATCGCCCTGATTCGTCGCTCGCCGTCCGCCGACGAGGCGCGCGTGGGACTCATGGAGCTCCTCGACGTCGACGAGGTGCAGGCGACCGCGATCCTCAACCTCCAGCTGCGCCGCCTCGCGGCCCTCGAGCGTCAGAAGATCACCGACGACTACAACGCGTTGATGACGGAGATCACGGATCTGCGGGACATCCTCGCGTCCGAGTCGCGTCAGCGCAGCATCATCTCCGAGGAACTGAGCGAGGTGGTCCGCAAGTACGGCGACGACCGCCGCACCGAGATCAGCCCGTTCGAGGGCGACGTGTCGATCGAGGACCTCATCGCCGAGGAGGAGGTGGTGGTCACGATCACCCGCGGCGGCTACGTCAAGCGCACGCGGTCCGACCAGTACCGGGCGCAGAAGCGCGGCGGCAAGGGCGTGCGCGGGGCGACGCTCCGCAATGACGATGTCGTGGATCACTTCTTCGTGACGACCACGCACCACTGGCTGCTGTTCTTCACCAACCTGGGTCGCGTGTACCGCGCCAAGGGCTACGAGCTTCCCGAGGGCGGCCGTGACTCGAAGGGTCAGCACGTCGCGAACCTGCTCGCCTTCCAGCCGGGCGAGGAGATCGCGCAGGTGCTCGACCTGCGCTCGTACGAGGACAAGGACTTCCTGGTCCTCGCGACCAAGCGCGGCCTGGTGAAGAAGACCGAGCTCAAGGCGTACGACTCGAACCGCAGCGGCGGCCTCATCGCGATCAACCTGCGTGAGGTCGAGTCCGAGGACGGCGAGCTCAAGCCGGACGAGCTCGTGTCCGCGCGACTGGTCTCCGAGACCGACGACCTCATGCTCGTGTCGCGCAAGGGTCAGTCCCTGCGCTTCACCGCGACCGACGAGGCCCTGCGTCCCACCGGACGCGCTACGTCGGGCGTCAAGGGCATGAGCTTCCGCGGCGACGACGAGCTGCTCGCGATGGATGTCGTGACGGAGGGCTCGTTCTCGTTCGTGGTGACCGAGGGTGGCTTCGCCAAGCGCACCGAGATGACGGTCGAGAACTACCGTCAGCAGGGCCGCGGCGGACTCGGCATCAAGGTCGCGAACCTGCAGGAGGCGCGCGGCGACCTCGTGGGTGCGCTCCTGGTCGAGGAGGCGGACGAGGTCCTCGTGATCATGGAGTCGGGCAAGGTGGTGCGCTCCGCCGTGGCGGAGGTTCCCGCGAAGGGACGCAACACCATGGGAGTGATCTTCGCCAAGCCGGCCAATGGCGACAGGATCATCGGCATCGCCCGCAACGTCGAGCGCAACCTGGACGCCGAGGAGGCTGTCGAGGAGGCCGTCGTGGAGGCCGCTGAGGGTGTCGCCGAGGGCGTCGCCGAGGGCGAGACGGTCGAGTCCGGCGACTCGGCCACGGAGGCACCCGCCGCCGAGTAACACGTGACAGCACAGGAGGGGCCGGTCAGCAGACCGGCCCCTCCTGCTGTGTACGCGTCGGCTCCGCCACACGCCTTCGCGGCTCCGCCACACGGGCCTCGGCGTGTCGTCGGCGTGTCGCGGTTGTGGAGGCCGTTGGGGGCCGATGCTGGGGCGGCTTGTGTGGCGGAGCCACAGGTGAGCAGTCTGTGGCGGAGCCACAGTTGAGCAGTCTGTGGCGGAGCCGCAAGTGAGCGCGGTGTGGGTCGGGTGACCTAGATAAACAGCGTGGTGCCCGACTCGTTGGCCTCACCAAGGAAGGTCGCGACGCCGCCCAACTCGACCCCCTCGAGGAGGTCGGACTGCGCGATGCCCAGCAGGTCCATCGTCATCGTGCACCCGATGAGCCTCGCCCCGGCCTGTTGTGCGGATGCGATGAGCTCCGGCAGGGGCTGGACGTCGTGCTGCTTCATGACGTTCTTGATCATCGCGGTGCCCGCACCGGCCATGTGCATCTGCGACAGCGTGAGCTTGTCCGCACCGCGCGGCATCATCGCCCCGAACATCTTCTCCATCGCCTTCTTCTCCCGCCTGGGTGGGTCGACGCGGCGTAGCGCGTTGAGGCCCCAGAAGGTGAAGAACATCGAGACGTCGTCGCCCATCGCGAGGGCGCCGTTCGCGATGATGAAGGCGGCCAGCACCTTGTCGAGGTCGCCCGAGAAGACCACCATCGAGGTCTTGTTCTTGCCCTGCGGGGACGATGCCGTCACGGGGGCCACCCCTCCCTTGCGGAAGGTTGCCACGTAGCCCGGCCCCTTGGGGTCCATGCTCACGAGGGTGTGACCGTTCTTCGAGGCCCATGCGGGACCGTCGAGCGCGAAGCCCGGATCGGAGACGGTGACGCGGATCTCGTCACCGGCGTTCGCCGCCTTCATCGCGCCTGCGAGACGCATGATCGGTCCCGGGCACGCGAGTCCCGTGCAGTCGAGGTCCGTGGTTTGTCCCGTCGCCGCGGCCACCGACGAGGCGACCGAGACCTTCTCGGCGTAGTTCTCCATCGGCGGCTGTGGCTCGTAGGACTCGGCGTGGCCGTGGATGTGGGTGAAGGTGGTCGAGCCGCCCGACAGCGTCGCGACATCCGCGAAGCCGCTCTGTACCAGGATGCGGTGCGCAAGGTAGGAGCGGAATCCCACCGCGCAGTACAGCCGCACGGGCTGCGTGCGGTCCCAGTCCGCGATGGCGTCGCGGAACGTGGCGAGCGGGACGTTCTCGGCGCCGGGGATGTGCCAGATGTCGTACTCCTCGGGCGTGCGCACGTCGACCAGTCGCGTGCCCTCGGTCGCGGAGGGGAAGTCCTCGGAGTACCAGAGGGTGAGGTCGCCGCGCAGCACATTGGAGGCCACGAAGCCGGCCATGTTGATGGGGTCCTTCGCGGAGCCGAACGGCGGCGCGTAGGCGAGTTCCTGCTCTTCGAGGTCGTAGACCGTGAGTCCGGCGCGGATCGCCATCGCGAACAGGTCGAGTCGCTTGTCGACGCCGTCGAAGCCGCACGCCTGAGCGCCGAGGACGCGCCCGTCGTCGGGGGAGAACAGCACCTTGATGTGCATCATCGCGGTGCCCGGGTAGTAGCCGGCGTGACCCGAGGGGTGGACGTGCACCACGCGGTACTCGACACCCGCGGCGTCGAGCTGCCGCTTGGTGGCTCCCGTGCCGCCAGCGACCATGTCGAAGACCTTGACGATGCTCGTGCCCTGGGTCGAGCGATAGTGCGTGTCGCGCCCGCAGATGTTCTCCGCCGCGACGCGCGCTTGACGGTTGGCCGGTCCCGCGAGCGGCGCCAGGTACGAGCCGGGAAGGACGGGGTGAGGAGTCTCGACCGCGTCGCCCGCCGCCCAGATGTGGGGATCCGACGTGCGCATGCCGGTGTCGACCTTGATGCCGCCGCGCTCGCCCAGCTCGATCCCGGCCGCCTTGGCGAGGTCGACCGCGGGCCGTACGCCAGCGGCGAGGATGACGAGGTCTGCCTTCACCGTGGTGCCCGAGGTGAGCTCGACGCTGACCCTGTTCGGACCGTCGGAGTCGGCGAGCGGCTGAAAGGCGGCCGCGGCGGTGGACAGGTGCAGGCCTATGCCGCGCGAGCGCAGGTGCTGCTCGACGGGGGCCGCGATGTCGGAGTCGACGGGAGGCAGGATCTGGTCGGCGAGCTCGACCACGTCGACGCGCACACCCCGGTGGTGGAGGTTCTCGGCCATCTCGAGGCCGATGTATCCAGCACCCACGACGACGGCCGTCACGACGCCCCGGCGGCCCGCCTTCTGAGCCGCGAGGGCATCGTCTAGGCGCGACTTGATGCGATCCATGTCGCCGATCCTGCGCAGCACCTCCACCGCAGGGTGGTCGATGCCGGGCAGGGGTGGGCGCACGGGCTCGGCGCCCATGCACAGTGCGAGCTTGTCGTAGGACTCGGTGTACTCCTTGCCCGAGTCGACCTCGCGGACCGTGACGGTGCGCTTCTTGCGGTCGATCGCGATGACCTCCGTGCCCACGCGAACGTCGAGGTTGAGGGATTCGCGCAGGCTCTCGGGGGTCTGGAGCAGCAGGCGCGAGCGCTCCGTGATGACCTCGCCCACGTGGTACGGCAGGCCGCAGTTCGCGAACGAGACGTGGTGGCCGCGCTCGAAGACGACGATCTCCGCCTGCTCATCGAGGCGGCGTGCGCGTGCGGCGGTGGATGCTCCGGCGGCGACTCCGCCGACAACGACCAGCTTCATGATCCCTCCTGGGGTATATGGCTCTGATCTCGACGATAGCCCCGGGGGTATATCGCGAGGAGGGTCGAAGGTCACGCCCACGGCCCACCAGCACGGCTCCCCAGCCCTCCCTCAGTCCTCCCTCAGTGCTCGCTCAGCCCTCCCCCAGCGCGGCTCCGCCACACACTTTCGCGGCTCCGCCACACGCGCGCGACCATGGCCGTCCCATGACGCGCTCCGACCGGCCAGAACCGACCACCACGGTCCCACTGGGGTCGCGGCGTGTGGCGGAGCCGCGGGGACAGGCCAAGGAAAGATTTGAGTTACTCAAAAGAAGCCACTACGGTGGAGGCATGATCCCCGTCGACGCACCCGCGCTGCTCCGCGGCGCAGGCCTGCGCGTCACTGCGCCTCGCGTCGCGATCCTCGAGACGCTCGCGAGCCGCCCGCATTCGTCGGCCGATGCCGTCCACGCCGCGGTGGGCTCCGGGGCCGGCGGGCAGGCCCCCGAGGTCACGCTGCAGACCGTCTACAACGTGCTGCACGACCTCGCCGAGCACGGACTGGCCCGTCGCATCGAGCCGGCCGATCACCCCGCGCGCTTCGAACTGCGCGTGGGCGACAACCACCACCACGTCGTGTGCACGCGGTGCGGAGAGATCGCCGACGTCGACTGCGTCGTCGGTCACGCACCGTGTCTCACCCCCTCGACCACCCACGGCTTCACCCTGACCGAGGCCGAGGTCACGTTCTGGGGGGTGTGCGCCGCCTGTAGCGGAGCATCGTCCCCCGTCATCCCCCACTGAAGGAGCAGCAATGTCCCAGCACTTCACGACCACGAACGCGGGCGCGCCCGTCGCCTCGGATCAGCATTCGCTGTCCGTCGGCACCGACGGACCCATCTCGCTCACCGACCACTACCTGGTCGAGAAGCTGGCGCAGTTCAACCGTGAGCGCGTCCCCGAGCGCGTGGTGCACGCCAAGGGCGGCGGCGCCTACGGCACGTTCACGGTGACGAACGACGTGTCCGCCTACACGCGTGCCGCGCTGTTCCAGCCCGGCGTCGAGACCGAGATGTTCGCGCGCTTCAGCACGGTTGCCGGCGAGCAGGGTTCGCCCGACACGTGGCGCGACCCGCGCGGCTTCGCGCTGAAGTTCTACACGTCCGAGGGCAACTACGACCTGGTGGGCAACAACACGCCGGTGTTCTTCATCAAGGACGGCATCAAGTTCCCCGACTTCATCCGTTCGCAGAAGCGCCTGCCCGGCTCGCACCTGCGCGACAACGACATGCAGTGGGACTTCTGGTCGCTGCAGCCCGAGTCGGCACACCAGGTGACGTGGCTCATGGGTGACCGCGGCATCCCGCGCTCGTGGCGCGAGATGAACGGCTACGGCTCGCACACCTACCAGTGGATCAACGCCGCCGGAGAGCGCTTCTGGGTGAAGTACCACTTCATCTCGGAGCAGGGCGTGCACAGCCTGGGCAACGACGAGGCCTCGCAGCTTGCCGGGTCCGATGCCGACCACCACATCCGCGACCTCTACACGCACATCGAGGACGGCGACTTCCCGCGCTGGACGCTGTACGTGCAGGTCATGCCCTACGCGGACGCGGCGACCTACCGCTTCAACCCCTTCGACCTCACCAAGGTGTGGCCCAAGGCGGACTACCCCCGCATCGAGGTGGGCGTCATGGAGCTCAACCGCAACCCCGCGAACTACTTCGCGGAGGTCGAGCAGGCCGCGTTCGCGCCGTCGAACTTTGTCCCCGGAATCGGCCCGTCGCCCGACAAGATGCTGATGGCGCGCATCTTCTCGTACGCGGACGCGCACCGCTACCGCGTGGGCACCAACCACGCGCAGCTTCCCGTCAACGCGCCCAAGAACGCCGACCCGCACGGTCACTCGTATGCGAAGGACGGCGCGATGCGCTACTCGTTCGCCTCGCCCGAGACCCCGGTCTACGCGCCCAACAGCACGGGCGGCGCGCACGCCGACCCGGCCCGGGCGGCGGAGTCGGGCGGCTGGGAGACCGATGGTGAGATGGTGCGCGCCGCAGCGACGCTCCACTCCGAGGACGATGACTTCGGCCAGGCGGGCACGCTGTATCGCGAGGTCTTCGACGATGCCGCACGCGCGCGCTTCCTCGACCAGATCACGGGTCACGTGGGCGCGGTGGTCTCCGACGAGATCCGCGAGCGGGCGATCCAGTACTGGACGTCCGTCGACGCGGGCCTGGGTGCGCAGCTGCGTGCGGCGCTGGCCGCCGAGGGTGCCCCGATCGAGGCCGGCGAGCCCGGCACCGCCGCGGAGCCCGTCCAGGTCTGACGCGACGTTCGCCTCCGGCCCGGTCCCCGTCGCGGGGGCCGGGCCGGAGTTGTGTCCGGGACCGGCGCGCGCTGCTTCCGCGCTGGCCTGCTCAGCCCTCCTGGAGCGCGCCCGCGGGACGGCGGTTCGTCGCGCCCGTCGCTCCGGTGGCGGCGCGAGGCCACGCCCACGCGGACCTCAGGATGACCGCCAGGATCGCGAGCTCGAGTCCGATGGAGAGCGCGTAGAAGGCGGCCCACTCCCACGACTCCCCCACGGCGTTGAACACTGTGACGGGCACGTACAGCGAGGCGACGATCAGGTTGACCGCCCGGCTCGCGCGCGGGCGCAGCGTCATCGAGAGCATCACCATGAGCGACGGGATCGCGATGAGCGCGAGGAATCCGGTCATGAGAGCCGGGCTGATGTCGAACTCGAAGACGACTCCGTTGGAGATCCCGTCGATCGTGCCGGGCTTGTAGAGGTGGAAGTAGTCGACGTAGACGTACAGGAGCATGAAGCTGGTCCACGCCGCGGCCAGCTTGGCTTGCACGGGGAGGGCGGCGTGGTCGAGGTGGTCCGCAGACGCGGGTCGGGTGGTCATGGGGTTGTCCTTCGTGTGGGAGTGGTCCGTTCGCCGGAGTGGCGGCCGGTGGTGGCGTGCCTGGGTACGGGCGGGAAGTGTCGCGGGACGCCGCCGCCTCGGGGCTTCGTACACCGTGTGCCGTACACCGTACGTCGTACGCTGTACTATGTGCAGTACACCGTACGATTGTCAAGGCCAGAGATCGAGTGAGGAGACCCGTGACTGCACCGCAGCGGCGCCCCGAGGGCTCGGAGCCCGGGCTGAGCAAGCAGCTGGTGGTCGCCGAGGCCCTCCGGCTCGCCGACAGCGAAGGCGTCGACGGACTGAGCATGCGTCGGCTGGCGCGCGACCTCGGTGCGGGCGCGATGTCGATCTACCACTACGTGGCGAGCAAGGACGAGCTGCTGGACGCCATGATCGACATCGTCTTTGCCGAAATCGATCTGCCGCCCGAGGACCTGGACTGGCAGGCGGCGATGCGGCTGCGGGCGGCCTCCGCCCGGCAGGTCCTCGCACGACATCCATGGGCCATCGCCTTGATGGAGTCGCGCACCACGCCGGGGCCCGCCAACCTCCGCCACCGCGAGGCGGTGACTGCCTGCCTGCGGCGGGCCGGCTTCGGCATCGTCATGGCGGCGCATGCCAACTGGTTGCTGGACAGCTACGTGTACGGGTTCGCGCTCCAGGAGGCGAGCCTCCCCTTCGACACCGCCGGCGGACTCGCGGACCTCACCGAGGACGTCTACCTGCCCCAACTCCCTGCCGACGAGTTCCCCTACCTCCACGAGTCGGCGGCCGCGCTCATGGCCGACGGCTATGAGCCGGCAGGCGAGTTCGACTTCGGCCTCGACCTCATCCTCGCGGCGCTGGAATCACTCAGGGCGCGGGGATAGCGACGGGACGATGCCGTGGCGGCCGCGCCCGAGCGTGACCTCCGCACAGGGCTCGGTTACGCTTAGACGGATGTCCGCGCGCCCTCGCGCGGAGGACGAGACCGCAGACGCGTGTCAGATGACAGGGAGCCTGGATGAACGCGGACGACCGCACCACGCCGCCGAGCAGGGGCCTGTACACCCCCCGTCCGGCCGAGCCGACCACCGGGTCCATCCCGGCGAGGCGTGCGTTCATGCCCGTGTCCCCTGAGGCTCCCGCCACTGCACCCACCACCGGGCAGACGCCGACCACTCCCCAGCCTCCCGCCGCGCCGCAGGCGCCCGCGCAGGCTGCCCCCGCATCGTCCGCACCCACCACCGGCTCGATCCCCCAGCGCACCCAGCTGCGCCCGCAGTCCGCACCGGGCGGCATCCCCACGACGTCCGCGCCGCAGTCCGCGCCTGCCGCTCCCGCCCCGGCCACTCCGGCGCCCGCCGCTGCGCCCCGCGAGGAGCACTCGCCCCTGCAGGGAGCGCTCGGCACGGGCACCGCGAAGCTCAAGGATCTCGCGGGCCGCGCCGCGGAGAGCTTCAAGGCGGGCGATGACCTCGCGACGCCGTCGAGCAAGGGTGGACCGCGCAAGGCGCGCGTCCTGCTCTCTCGCGTGGACCCGTGGTCCGCGCTCAAGCTGGGCTTCCTCATGTCGATCGCGCTGGGCATCATGCTCGTGGTCGCGGTCTTCGTCATCTGGAACGTGCTCAACGGCATGGGCTTCTTCGCCCTGGTCAACGAGTGGGTGCTGCAGCTCTTCACACCCGAGAACGAGATCAACATCATGCAGTTCTTCGACCGCAACAAGGTCATGAGCGCGGCGATCCTGGTCTCGGTCGTGAACGTGGTCCTCATCACCGCGCTCACGACGATCGGCGCGTTCCTGTACAACGTGGTCTCCTCCGTCGTGGGCGGCGTCTACGTCACCCTCACGGACGACTAACAGGGGCGACTGCCTCACGCACGGCCCGCGGCGGGCGCGATTTTGGTTCGCGCCTGGCCTGCGGTATCGTTTATCGCCGCGGCACTGACGCCGCGGGACGGGCCCATAGCTCAGGCGGTTAGAGCGCTTCGCTGATAACGAAGAGGTCGGAGGTTCAAGTCCTCCTGGGCCCACCGAGGTGATGCGATGAAGATGACGCTGATTCTGGCGGCCGCCGTCGCGGCGGGAGCCGTCCTCTACGTGCTCGTCACCGAGAACTCGCATCGCGACCTATGGGACGATGTCCATCACCCGGTCAGATGACCACCGGGGGCCTTAGCTCAATTGGTAGAGCGCCTGCTTTGCAAGCAGGAGGTCAGGGGTTCGATTCCCCTAGGCTCCACGTAAGTTGAGAAAATCGAAACCTGCCCCGTCTGATGGCGGGGCAGGTTCGCGTCCGGGCCCGGATCGGTCGTCCCACCGCTGTGAGCGTGGGCCAGGACGGTCGCTGCGGGCTCGGCAGGGACGAACGTGACGTTCTCGTCTTCGTCGACGACGATCTTGGTAAACAGCGCACGGTTCAGCATGCGGCGTTCAGTAGGTTCGCATCGGGCGTAGAGGTCGCCGAGGTCGGTCAGGACGCCGAGGATCTGATCGAGCCCGTCGTGGGCATCGCGGTAGGTGGTCGCGAGCGCGTCGAGGCGGTTGGTGATCGCGTCCAGACTGGTGCGGATACGGTCCTGTTCGGTCTTGAGCAGATCAAGTGGGATCGCGTCGGCGTAGTGGGCCTGGACGAGCTTGAGGCGTTCGGCCTCCAGCTTGTCCCGCTGCGTTTCGAGGAGCTTGCGTTCGTTGTCACTGGAGGCTTCGAGCTGGCTGAACACTCGGTGCAGCACCGACGCGACGTGCTCGGCCTCGGTGGCGGCGAGGCCGTTGGTGCCGTAGTCCCGGTCGATCCGGTCCTCGACCCGTGGCGCCAGCACGGCGGAGCGGGTGCAGCCCTTCTTCTTCCGCCTGCCGGAGCAGGTGAAGTACTCGTACCGGTCGCCGTTCTTGTCCCGGGGCCGTTCGATCATGAGCTTGGCCCCGCACGAGCAGTACAGGTTGCCTTTGAGGTAGTGGTCGTACTTCTGCGGGCGCTCGCCGACGGCGTTCTTCGCGTCGAGCTGGGTCTGCACGCGCAGCCAGGTATCCGAGTCCACGAGTGTGGTGTGGGCACCGTCGTAGGTGACGCCGCGGAAGGTGACGGTGCCCTGGTAGTAGGGGTTCGTCAGGATCTTGTGCAACGCCGTGGTCGTCACCGGACGGGCCGGCTGGGACGGTGTGGGGCGTGTAGTGAGCCCGCGGGTCTTCAACTTCCGGGCGAGAGAGGACAGCGACTCCTCCCCGGTGGCGTAGGCGGTAAACGCGAACCGCACCAGCTCGGCCCGCTCGGGGTCGACCTGCACGTCACGGACCTCGCGGCCCTTGGAGTCAGTGGTGCGCACGTTGAGGTAGCCCAGTGGCGCCTTCGTGGGGGTACCACCGAGGGTGGCCTTCTGGACCATGCCCTTGGTGACCTCCTGGGCGAGGTTGAGGGAGTAGAACTCCGCCATCGAGGCGAGAATGCCGTGCATCAGCATCCCCGAGGGCGTCTCATCGGTGTTCTCCGTCACCGAGACCAGGATGATGTTCGCACCCCGCAGAGTGGCGTGGATGATCGCGTCATCCAGCCGGTTGCGGGCGAGCCGGTCGACCTTATTGATGATGCAGTACCGCACCGGATTCGCAGACAGGTAGTCGAGCATCTCCTGCAACGCACGCCGCCGCGCCGTCTTGGCCGACTCGCCCGGTTCGATGAACTCCTTGACGATGACCGCGCCGAGCTGCTCGGCCTTCCTGGCGGCCGCTTCACGCTGGGCCGGGATGGACAGTCCTTCTTCGAGGCCGTTACGGGTGGCCTGGTCCTTGGTCGAGACCCGCAGGTAGGAGACCGCCGGCACCAGCCCTTCGGCCAGCGGCTCGTCAGCTTTCTGGGATGGGCCAGGGTTGCCTGCGGCCAGAGCGCGCAGGGCGCGTAGGTCCAGGCCGGAGGGGAGGTCGGTGAGCGTCATCAGGGTGACCGCCTTTCAGATGCCCGACGGGTGTCGGGCGGCTGGGGCGCCGGGTGGCGGTCACGTCAGATTCGCGAAAAGAACACCCCGAGGTGCGGGGTTTACGGTCGGGTGCCAAGGGCGCCGTGATCGTAGTTCGTACCCTCCAGTCTACCTCCGCGACTGGAGCAGACCGCGGAGGTGTTGGCCGGTGTCTCCGGTGGCGGTGCCGTCCCCAGCAGCACGCAAGGCGAGACGGATGAGGACCTCGGCGACCTTCTCGGCGTCGATCTGCTCCCGCTCGACAAACCGCACCCGCACCGGCCGGTCCGCGTCGGCCCGGCCGGTCTTGCGGTCATAGGAACGCACCATCGCCGTGCACCCACTCGTCCGACCCGCGCGCGTCACCGTCAGCGGCTCGGGCGTGGAGGGAAGCGTAGAACTTCTCCTCGGCGTCGCGTCGGCGGGCGAGGTCGGCGTTGACGAAGGCCACGAAGTCCGCGTCCCGGTCAGCGATCAGGCGCTCCTCGACCGGCTCGGGGGCGTCATCGCCGGGCCAGACGGCCTGACGGGTCGGACGGTCACGATCGACCCTGGTGCCCGAGGCGGCTACCCAATCCCGCAGCCGGAGCCTGGCTTCGGCGAAGTCGTGGTGCCAGCCGATCGCTGCTGACCCGTCTTGTTCGGGGTCGTAGCTGCACAGCCAATGCAGGTGCAGCGCGGACAGCTCCCACACCAATTCGGTGTGGCGATACCAGAAGGGCGGAACCACGCTTGCGGGTAGCCCGTAGGCGTGGCGCAGCCAGTCCACCCAGGCGTTCAGCTCCCGCCACTCGATCACGGCCTGCTTGGCGGTCAGCAGGTTCCAGTTCACCGGGTGCGGGGGCTCGTCGAGCACTCGCACCTCGGCCGCTGTCTGGTCCGTGGGGTCAGACAGCGCAGCGGGATCGGCTGGCGGCGTGTCGGGTTCGGGCTCGTCCGGCTCCGGCGGGACCGCAGGCGCATGCTCACTCATCGCCGTGGCCTCCGGTCACAGTCCGAGCGCGAGCTGCCGGCTCGCGCTCGCGCTGCGGGAGGGCTCGGTCCGCGTCGACGCGCTGCGTGCTGGTCCGTCACGGCCCGCGTCCCGGTCAGGGGCGGGCTCGTCGCGGCGGGTGCGCGCGACGTCGTAGGTGGTGCGGGCGGTGTCGTGGCCGATCTTCTTGGCCACGAACTCCTCACCCTCGATCTGCTGCCCGTCGCGGGTGTAGGAGTACTCGTGGGCGTAGCCCTCGGCGACGAAGCTGTCGCCCTTCGCGAACCGCTCGTAGGCGCGCTCGGCGGACGCGCGGTAGATCACGAGGTTGTGGAAGTCGGGCTCGAGCTTGGTGAACGACCCGTCCTGCTCACGTCGGTAGTTCTCCTGCCCGACCCGTGCGTAGAACCTCGCCTCACCCTTCTCGGTGTAGGTCAGCTGCGGATCGGTCGCGATGAACCCCGTCAGAGACTGCTGCGTACGAATAGTCATGGGTCTGCCGCACTGAGTGGTGACATCTGATCTGGCTTGCCCGTTCGGGTGGCCTGGAAGGATGTTGCTGTGCCTAAGCCCTACCCGAGTGAGTTCCGTGACGACGTGGTCCGTGTCGCGCGTAACCGTGAGCCCGGTGTCACGATCGAGCAGATCGCCCGTGACTTCGGGGTTCATCCGATGACGTTGCAGAAGTGGATGCGTCGCGCCGACATCGACGACGGCGTCAAGCCCGGCGTGACGCGCACCGATTCCGCCGAGCTGCGTGAGGCGAAGAAGCGAATCCGCCTCCTCGAGCAAGAGGTCGAGGTCCTGCGCCGTGCGGCCGCGTACCTGTCCCAGGCGCATCTACCGGGAAAACGCTCTACCCGCTCGTGAAAGAGCTCGCCGTCGACGGGATCCCCGTCGCGGTGACGTGCCGGGTACTCAAGCTCGCCCGCCAGCCCTACTACCGGTGGCTGGCCACCCCCATCACCGACGCCGAACTCGTCGCTGCCCACCGCGCCAACGCCCTTCACACTGCGCACGTTGACGATCCCGAGTTCGGCTACCGGTTCCTCGTCGACGAGGCCCGTGTGGCCGGTGAGCCGATGGCTGAACGCACCGGCTGGGCGATCTGCCGTGACAACGGCTGGTGGTCCACCTTCGGTAAGAAGAGCCGGGGCAAAAAGGGCAAGGCCGGCCCGCCGGTCCACGACGACCTCGTGCAGCGGGTCTTCACCGCGGACGCACCGAACCAGGTGTGGCTGACGGACATCACGGAGCATCGGACGGCTGAGGGCAAGCTGTACCTGTGCGCGGTCAAGGACCTGTACTCCAACCGCATCGTGGGATACTCGATCGACTCGCGCATGAACTCCCGCCTGGCCGTCAACGCGCTCAACAATGCGGTCGCACGCAGGGGTGATGTCGCCGGTTGCGTGCTGCACAGCGACAGAGGATCGCAATTTCGTTCCAGGAAGCTGGTCCACGCTCTGCTGCGCCACAGCATGGTCGGATCGATCGGCCGTGTCGGTGCGGCCGGGGATAACGCAGCCATGGAGTCCTTCTTCGCACTCCTGCAGAAGAACGTCCTCGACCGACGCTCCTGGGACACCCGCGAGGAGTTGCGCATCGCGATCGTGACCTGGATCGAGCGGACCTACCACCGCCGACGCCGACAGGCCGCCCTGGGCAAGTTGACGCCCATCGAATACGAGACCATCATGACCACCAACGTGGCCCTCGCCGCGTGACTAACCCCTGTCACCTATCGGTGCGGCAGACCCGAACGTCAGTGGGACCGGCTCGACGCCCTCTTCGACGCCGACGACCACGCTGAGGTCGAAGTCACCTGGGGCGTCTACCAGCGGATGATCACCGCCTACCGCAACCCCGACCGGGCTGCTGCGCGCGCCGACTTCGCGGCGCTGATCGAGTCGCTACGCACCGGCATCCCGGCCGCACTCGTCGAGCTGCGCCGGCTCGGCCGCACGCTGAACAACCGAGCCCACGACATCCTCGCTTTCTTCGACCACCCCGGAACATCGAACGGCCCCACCGAAGCGATCAACGGCCGACTCGAGCACCTACGCGGCTCAGCCCTGGGCTTCAGGAACCTGACCCACTACATCGCCCGCTCGCTGCTCGAAGCCGGCGGCTTCAGGCCACAACTACAGCCCCATCTGTGAAGAGCCCCTCAACCACCGTCTCGCCGAAATCGCCAGACAGAAGCGCCGAGCCCGAGCGGACGATGATCAGCTTCACGCAGTCGTACGTCGCTGGGCCGACCGGTGCGCGGACAGTCGCAGTGCGGGCAAGGATTGGCACGAATCGCACGGGCTTCCGCGGGTGTGCGGAACTGGAAGCGTGGTAGTTCGCCGCGCGGTCGTCGTGGTTGCGGGCGCTGTACTGTTCGTCGCGCAGGTCTACACATGCTTCATCCCTTGCCCCCGTCACGCAGAGCCGCCAGCTAGGAGTCTGTGGGGTGGTGTGAGTCGTGTTCGATCGGGTCTGCCGGTTCGCTCGGTAGCGTGGGGGGAGTGTCTAGGGTGCCGCTGATCGTGGGGCCGAAGACGAGAGTGGAGATCAAGAAGGCGCCAATGAAGGTCATCAGTGCGATCGCTGGTGCCCACCAAGAGTTGAAGCGTCGGCGCAGTCGGATCAGCATTGGAGTCGCTGCCCCGAGTCCGAGCGCACCGAACAGCGCGGTACCGGTGGTGCCGGCAACGAGTGCTGTGCCGAAAATGGGCGCGACGTGGTGCAGGACGTGGGGGGCCAACCCGACAACGACGCCAGTAGCTCCGGTGAGTGCTGTCCAGACCGCGCGCAGACCTGTGGCCCGCGCTGCGGGAGGTGTCGGCGAGGCAAGTTCCTCAGTTGGCGGTGGCGTCTGCATCATCCAGCTCAGGTTGCCTGGTGCCCGCACCCGGTTGCGTTGAGCGGCGATCAAGTTCTGACGAAGGTTCGGCCGGACCCGTTGCGCCTGAAGCGATCGCGGCACGGTCACGCCGCGAACTTCCCAGCGTCGTTACGAGCCTGCTGAGCAGCGCCACCAGGGACAGCGCAACGATGGCGATTGTCGGCCACTCGCCGAGCTGATCGGCAGGTGTCAGGGATGTGCGTAGGGGAAGCGCGGCGAGCATCTGGTCGGATGTGAAGAGTTGGGTCTGTTGAAGCACGCTGCCGTCGGGGGCGATGATCGCGCTGACTCCGACGGTGGAGATTTGGACGGTGGCGCGACCGTGCTCGACGGCGCGTAGCCGGGACATGGCGAGTTGTTGTGTGGACTCGGCGGTGAAGCCGAAGGAGGCGTTGTTGGTGGGGACCACGATCAGTTCGGCGCCCTGGACCACGGCGTCGCGGATGAGTGCGTCGTAGACGACTTCGAAGCAGATGACGGTCGCGACGGGGACGTCCCGGTCGAGCCTTGGAACGAGGATGGGGACGATGGCTGGTTCTTGGCCGGGGATCATGTCGATGGAGACGCGGTCGACCTCGGCGGAGAAGAGGCGGACGAAGGGCCGCAGAGGGATGTACTCCCCGAAGGGTGCTGGTCGTTGTTTGGAGTAGGAGAACGTCGGCCCGTCGCCCGGTTCCCACAGCAGCATGTCGTTGTAGCGGCCGGCGTCGATGTACCGGTCGGTGCCGACGAGGATCGGGGCATCGAGGGCCTGCGCGGCCTCGTCGACGGCGCGCCAGGCATCGTCGTCGGCTCGGGGGTCGATGTCGGTGGCGTTCTCTGGCCACAGGACGACGTCGAGGTCACCGGGGGCGACCTGGTCAAGTAGGGCGAGGGTTCCGGCTACGTGGTTGTCGAGAATGACACGCGACCGGGAAGGGCCCTGGGTGTCGTCGTCGGGGACATTGCCCTGGACAGCGGCGAGCCGCAGCGTCCCGGACTGTGGGTCGGTGTCCAGCGGGATCGCGGCACCGGCCAGTGGCAGCGCGATGGTGGCGGCTGCCGTCAGTGCGGCTGAGCGGAGCCGGTGGGCTCGCACCAGGGTGAGTGTGGCCGCGAGGGTGAACCCGCCGAAGGCGACGGCGGCAGAGACCAGGGGCGCGCCTGCTAGCCATGCGAGGGTGAGCAGCGGGCCCTCGGTCTGGGAGAAGGCCAGACGCGCCCAGGGGAACCCCCCGAACGGCCAGCTGGAGCGCAGTTGCTCGGCGGCGGCCCAGACGAGGGCGAACGCGGCTGCCGGCAGCGGCCCGTATCGGTTCAGGCGTGGCACGCGTCTGGTCAGCGCCCAGGCTGTGGTGCCGACGGCCACGAGCGCTGCCTGCAGGACGGACAGGGCGAGCCAGGGCAGGACCCCGGCTGCTTCGTTGGCCCAGTACAGGTGCGGGACGAACAGGCCCAGCGCCCACACGAAGCCGACCAGCCCAGCCCATCGTGGGGAGTCCCTGTCCAGTGCGAGTACGAGGAGTGCGACGCCGACGAAGGCCATCGGCCACCATGACCGGTCCGGGAAGGCGGTCTCGGTCAGCAGACCACCGGCGGCGGCCTGCAGCACGCTGACCAAGCGTGCGGATCGTGTTGCGGCACGTCCGGCTCGTGGTGCGGTGGTGCCGCCGGCGGGTCGCGGTGGACGGTGAGACAGCAGGACCATGGTTCAGTCCCTCCGTGCCGGGCACGGCGCATCGTGTGCGTCGTGGTGCCCGCCGTCGTGGTCGACGTGAGCGGCCGGGCTGGTCCCGAAGCGCTCGGGCGGACGCGGATACGGATGCGGGGCCAGGGGGCGGGTGTCGGGTGCGGTGGCCAGGGCCTCGCCGATGAGATCGGTCAGGGGTGCGAGGTCGAGGTGGCCGTCGTAGCGGCGGTTGTTGATGAAGAACGTGGGGGTGCCGATCACACCAGAGTCGTCGGCGGAGGTGATGTCGCGTTCGATGCGCGGGGCGTGGCGGCGCGAGCGTAGGTCGGCGGTGAACTGGTCGGTGTCGAGCCCGAGACCGGCGGCGATCGTCGTGAGGTGCTCGCGGGAGAGGTCATCCTGGTGGTCCAGCAGGGCGTCCCACATGGCCTGGAACCGGCCTTGGGAGGCTGCGGCCTCGGTTGCCTCAGCGGCGAGCTGGGCGTGTGCGTGGATGTCGGTCAGCGGCAGGTGGCGGTGTGCGATGGCCAGGTCGGCGCCGAACCGGGCGCGGAGGTGGTCGATGGTGGTGGTGGCGTGCGCGCAGTGGTGGCATTGCAGGTCGGCGTACCAGACCAGCATCACCGGGGCGTCGGGATCACCGAGGACGTGATCGATGTCGGGTTCGACCGGTGCGGCCAGGTCGGGCAGCGGTGCTGCCAGGTGAGCGGCTCCGGCCGTGCGCACGTGACTGGGCAGTGCGGCCACGACGCGGAACACGGTGAAGCCCAGAGCGGCGGCCAGCGTCGAGCCGACCAGGACGCCGAGCTTGGCCTCCTCCAGTTGGTCCCCGACGAAGGAGATGTCGGCGATCAGCAGGGAGACGGTGAAGCCGATGCCCGCGACCGCGCTCGCGCCGATCAGGCTGGGCCAGGCGACGGTGATGGGGAAACCACCGAACACAGGACGCGAGGCCAGCCAGGTGGAGCCGACGATCCCGATCATCTTGCCGATGACCAGGCCCACGATGATCCCGAGGGTGATCGGCGAGGTGGCCGCGCGCGAGAGCGTGTCCCCGTCCAGGGCCAGGCCGGCGTTGGCTAGGGCGAACAGCGGGACGATCAGATAGCTGGACCAGGGGTGGAAGATCCGTTGCAGCAGCTCGTTGGGTGAGATGGCTTGGGCCATGGACCGGCTGGCCCGGTGCGCCAGCTCGGGGGTGGGTGCCATCCGGAAGCGGTGCCACCACACCCCGGCCCGGCGCAGCCCTTCGCGTCCGGGCGGGTAGGCGGTGGCCACGAGCCCGGCGGCGACCCCGGCGATCGTGGCGTGCAGCCCCGAGGCTGACACTGCCAGCCACATCCCGACCGCGACCAGGGCGTAGACGGACAGGTGACGGACACCGGCGGCACGCAAGGCGAGGATCAGGCCGAACGCGGCCACGGCGATCAGGAGCCACAGTGGGGACAGGCTGTCGGTGTAGGCGACGGCGATCACGGTCAGGGCGATCGCGTCGTCGATGACCACCAGAGTGAGCAGGAATGTGCGCACGCGCGGGGACACCCCACGCGAGAGCGACAGGACACCGAGTGCGAAGGCGGTGTCGGTGCCGACCACGATGCCCCAGCCGCGCATCGAGTCCGCCCCGGCGTTGATGGCCAGGTACAGCAGTGCGGGCACGACCATGCCGCCCAACGCGGCGAACACCGGGGCCGCCAGACGTCGCCTCTCGCGCAGCTCGCCCATGTCGAACTCGCGGCGGATCTCCAGCCCGGCGACGAAGAAGAACAGCGCCATCAGTCCTTCGTTGACCCAGTCCCGCAGGCTGTTGGACAGCTCCCAGGTTCCGACCTGGATGCCCAGCCGGGTGGTCCACAGCGCCTCGTAGGTACTGGCCCAGGCGGAGTTGGACCAGGCCATGGCGGTGATGGTGGCCACGATGAGGACGATCGCCCCGGAGTTCTCCATCGCCACGAACCGGCGCAGCGGTCCGCGGCGGGTGCCGGCGGGCATGGTGCGTGCTGTGACCGGGGCGGCCTGTCGGTCCATCACTGCCGCTTGTGCCGACGAACGCGGGCGCGAGGCGGGAGCGGTCGCGGCTGCCGTGGTTGCGGCGTGTGCCGCATCCGTGCCTGGTGCGCCATGTCGGTCTCCATGGGTGGTCGTGGGCCGGTTCAAGGCCGCAGCGGTGCGCCACCGAACGAGTCGGCGGGTCAGGGGCGTTGGTGGTTGGGCAGGGCCGCTAGCTGCGTACCAGGCGTGCGATGGCCTGAGAGGCTTCGGTGACCTCGGCGTCCATGTTCGGCCCGGCTCGGGCGGCCTCGGTGAGGCAGTGGCGCAGGTGGTCATCCAGGAGCAGCAGAGCCACCGACTGCAGGGCGCGTGAGGCAGCGGCGACCTGGGTCAGGACGTCGATGCAGTAGGCGTCCTCCGTGGCCATGCGCTCGATACCTCGGACCTGTCCTTCGATCCGGTGCAGCCGGTGCACGAGGGCCTCGCGGTCGGTTCCGTAGTCATCATGGCGGTCCTTCCTGGGTCGGGTCGGTCGTGGTGTGCGTGCCTTCACGGCGTGGTCGGCGGTGGTCCTAGTGGGCCGGGTGCGGGTGGCCGTAGCGGTGGGGGTCGGCGTCGAAGGTGGCGGCGCAGTGGGCGGAGCAGAAGGCGAACGTGACGCCGTCGTGCTCGCGGGTGGCCGCCGCGGTGGCCGGGTCCACGCTCATCCCGCACACCGGGTCGGTCACGGTGGCGTTGTGGTGCGAGGCGTGCTCGTGGTGGTGGGTCATGGCGGTCTCTTCCTTGGTGATCTCGTCGTTGTTGGGGTCGTGTCCCACCTCGACCTCCGGTTCGGTGGCCGTGGACGGCGTTGTGATGGCCGCGGGCACGGGTGCGGGGGTGAAGCGGCGCAGCCGGTTGGAGTTGGCGACCACCGACAGCGAGGACAGCGCCATGGCCAGGGCGGCGATGATCGGGCTGAGCAGCAGCCCGAAGGCGGGGTAGAGGACTCCGGCGGCGATGGGGATGCCCAGGGCGTTGTAGCCGAAGGCGAATCCGAGGTTCTGCTGGATGTTGCGCATGGTGGCCCGGGAGAGGTCGACCGCGGTGACCAGACCGGACAGGTTCCCCGAGATCAGGGTGATATCGGAGGACTCGATGGCGACGTCGGTGCCGGTGCCGATGGCTGAGCCGACATCGGCCTGGGCCAGGGCTGGGGCGTCGTTGATGCCGTCGCCGACCATCCCCACGATCCCGCCGCCTGCTTGCAGGCGCTTGACCTCTGCGGCCTTGTGCTCGGGCATGACCTCGGCCAGGACACGGGTGATGCCGACCTGGCGGGCGATGGCCGCTGCGGTATCGCGGTTGTCGCCGGTCATCATCACCACGTCCAGCCCGCGTGCGTGCAGGGCGGCGATCGCCTCGATGGAGCCGTCCTTGAGGGTGTCGGCCACGCCGATCACCCCGGCCGGGCGACCGTCCACAGCGGCGAGCATGGGGGTCTTGCCGTCTCGGGCGAGACGTTCGAGGTCGCCGGTCAGGGGTGTGGGGTCGATCCCGGCGCCGGTGAGCAGGCGCTTGTTGCCGACCAGGACCTGGCGGCCCTTGACGAGGGCGCGCACGCCCTGGCCGGTGATCGAGGTGAAGTCCTGCGTTGCGCTCAGGGTGAGTCCGGCGCTGGCGGCGCCAGCCACGATCGCGGCCGCGAGCGGGTGCTCAGAGTCGCGTTCGGCGGCGGCGACCAGGCCCAGCAGCTCGGTGTCGTCGAACCCGTCGGCGGGCAGCACGTCGGTCAGCGACGGGGCGCCCTTGGTGATGGTGCCGGTCTTGTCCAGCACCACGGTGGTGAGCTTGTGCGCGGTCTCCAGTGCCTCGGCGGAACGGATCAGGATGCCGTGGGTGGCGCCCTTGCCGGTGCCGACGGTGATCGACAGCGGGGTGGCCAGGCCCAAGGCGCACGGGCAGGCGATGATCAGCACCGCGACCGCGGCCACCAGGGCGAAGATCCCCGCCGGCGGTGGGCCGACCAGCGACCAGATCGCGAACGTCCAGACCGCGATCACGATCACGGCGGGCACGAAGTAGCTGGAGACGTTGTCCACCAGGCGCTGGATCGGGGCCTTGGATCCTTGTGCCTCGCGGACCAGGCGGATGATCTGGGCGAGCATGGTGTCCGCCCCGACCTTGGTGGCCACGTAGCGGAACGCACCGGTCTGGTTGATCGTGGCACCGATGACCGTGTCCCCGGTGGACTTGACCACCGGGATCGGTTCGCCGGTGACCATCGACTCATCCACGGCCGAGGTTCCCTCGCTGACCTCGCCGTCCACGGGCAGCTTCTCCCCGGGGCGGATCGCGATCACGTCGCCCACCTGGACGTCGCTGACGGCGATCTCGAACTCCTCACCGCCGCGGATGACGCGCGCGGTGCGCGGTTGTAGGCCGATCAGGGCGCGGATCGCCTCACCGGTGCCGGCCTTGGCCTTGGTCTCCAGCAGCCGGCCCAGCAAGATCAGGGTGATGATGACCCCGACGGCCTCGTAGTAGACCTCTTGGGCATCGGCCGGCAGCACGTCCGGGACGAAGGTCACCACCAGGCTGAACCCGAACGCCGCGATCGTGCCCAGCGTGATCAGGGAGTTCATCTCGGCGGTGCGGTGGGACAGCGCCAGCCACCCGGTGCGGTGGATCGGCCAGCCCGTGTAGACCATCACCGGGGCGATCAGCACCAGCTGCAACCACGGCTCCAGCAGCACCCCAGGCCACATCGCCCCGAACAGCTCATGGGCCATCACCGCCACCAGCACCGGGAAAGTCAGCACAGCACCGACGATCACCCGCCGACGCAGATCGGCGACCTCGGCCGCGCGCTCGGCGGCCTCCGCATCGACCGACTCATCCTCGGCCACATGCATCGCCACCGGCCCACTGACCACATCCGCAGCACTGCCGCCGCCCCCGTGGCCGTGCGGGCCGCCCGCAAGGGGCGAGGTCTCCTCGGTCGGGCGCGGGGGTGCGATCACGCCACCACTCCCGGGCGCGCTCGACGATGCCGCGGCACCCGAGTCGGCACCAACAGCGCTGGCGGCGCCCGGGACCACGCGGACCTTGCCGTGCAGCATGTTCATCCCGCAGGCGAAGCCGTACTCACCGATCTCCTGGGGGGTGAAGTCCACCGCCGTGGTCGCATAGGCGGGAAGGGACTGGTTGACCTTGAAGTCGGGGAAGACCACCCGGGAGGAGCAGTCCCCGGACTCCTGACGGTCGAAGACCATCCGCACCGGGACGCCCTGGACGACCTCGACGACGTCGGGGCTGTAGCCGCCCTTGACCGAGACGGTCACGACCTGCACGCCACCGTCGACCTGGGCGCGCCGGGACTTCTTCGGGCCGAAGAAGTACCAGCCGATCAGGGCCGTCAGCAGTAGGGCCGCGGCCAGCGTGGCGAGGGTTCCCATGACGTCGTTCCTTCCTGTTGGGCCAGATGGCTCGAACCCCTCGGATGCCCGGTGGGGGTATCTATGACGGTAAGCGCGTAGACCCTGCGCTGCCCTAACAGATCGATGGAGATTCGATGAAGGCGACGGATCTGCGGGACATGCGTTGCGCGTTCTGAAGGAATGACGAGGCCGGCGCGGGCGTGCGCGCTGCAGGGGGTCAGCGGCTACGCCCGCGCCGGCCGGAACGGAAGGGCCGACGGCTCGCGGGATGGCCTCAGGGGATGCGTTCGTGATCCTCACGGGTCGGCGTGGTGTGCTCGTGCCCCGCGTCCTGGCCCGTGGAGCCGCCGTGGTTGTGACCGCCTTGTCGGTTCATGAAGAACATCATCGCGACCATCCCCAAGGGGCAGGCCAGCAGGATCGCGTACGGCAACGCCTGGCCGAGATCGACGCCGAAAGCCAGCAGGACGGCGAGGATGACGACCGCGCCGATGGCCATGTGCTTGAGGTGGTGCTTCATCGTGGTCCTTTCGTCGTGACCGGCTCAGGGTCGGCCAAGTGGGGGGAGTAGGCGAGGTGGGACTGCAGTGTCCGGTAGGTCTCGGGGTCCACCTCGCCCGAGGCGAGGCGGGCATCTAGGAGCGCCTGCGGGTCGACGTCGCGGTCGGCCCGCTGATGGGGGGTGGGGAACATCCGGCACACCGCCCAGATGACCACGGCCAACACAGCGACCCACAGCGCGATCATCGCGACCCAGCCGCCCACGCCCATCTGGTTGCACCACAGGCCCATCACGGTCTCCTTGCCCTGACCCCGGTGGGTCCCCACCGGTGGCTTGCTTCCAGCCTGGGCCAGGTGGATCAAGAAGAGACGGTCGCTCTATGAAGTCTCACTGAAGATCGGCGGCGTACCGATCGCTCGCGGCGGTGGTCGCTGCCGCTGCGGGGAGGTCGATGACGAACCTGGTGCCGGTGCCGGTGCCGGCGCTGTGGGCGGTGATCGTGCCGCCGTGGGCGTGTACGAGCGCCCGGGTGATGCTGAGTCCGATACCTGAGCCGCCGTGGTCTCGGTCGCGGGCGGTGTCGACGCGGTAGAAGCGCTCGAACAGGTGGGGCAGATGGACGGGGTCGATGCCCTCGCCGGTATCGGTCACCACCAGCCGCACACCGGCGCCGTGGCGGCTCGCGCCCAGGGTGACCCGGCCGCCGTTGGGGGTGTGGCGTAGCGCGTTGTCCAGCAGGTTGGCCAGGACCTGCCCGAACCGGTCGGCGTCCACCGACACCACGGGCAGGTGTGGGCCAGCTTCGACGACCAGGGTGACGCCGGTGGCGGCATACCGGTCGCGGGCGGACTGCGCGGCCACCTCCAGCAACTCTTCCGGCGCTACCGGCTGCCGGTCCAGGTGCAGGTCGCCGGTCTCGGCCCGGGTGACGGCGGCGAGGTCGGCGGCCAGGCGAGTCAGGCGTGAGGCCTGGGTGCGCAGGACCTCGACGGTCTGCGGGCTCAGCTCCTGCACCCCGTCCTCCAGGGCGTCCACGGTGGCGGAGATTGTGGTGACCGGGGTGCGTAGCTCGTGGTCGACGTCGGCCATCAGTCGGCGTCGTAGGTCCTCGTCGTGATCGAGGTGGGCGGCCATATCGTTGAAGGCGTCGGCCAGCTCATCGAACTCCGCACCGACCCTTGGCTGTGCGACGCGGGCCTCGAACCGCCCTGCGGCGACCTGCGCGGCGGCGGTGGACATGGTGCCCAGCGAGGTGCCGATCCGGCGGGCCAGGATCAGGCTGGCGGCCAGCGATGTCACCACGGAGGCCCCCAGGGCGATGGCGAGGGTCAGCGTGCTGGCCGAGATGAAAGCGGCTTCGGCGTGCTCGAAGGTCGTCCCGGGAGAGTTCTCCACCTCGATCAGGTGGCGGTGGAAGAACACCGGGCCCACCAGAGCCGCGACCAGCAGAGCCGTGATTCCCCCGGCGAGGATCACCAGGGCCATCGCGATGATCAGGCGCACAGCGATCCCACGTGCGCGCCCCGAAGTCTCTCGAGCGCTTACTGGCCGGTGCCCATCCGGTACCCGACGCCGCGCATCGTGCGGACGTACTTCTGTTCCGTGGCGCTGTCGGCGAGCTTCTGGCGAATGTGCAGGATGTGCACGTCCACCAGATGCTCATCGCCCACCCAGTCCCCACCCCACACCACGTTGATCAACGCTTGGCGCGTGAACACCTGCCGGGGATTGGCCGCCAGTGCGGCCAGCACGTCGAACTCCGTACGCGTCAACGCCACCGGCTCGCCGTCGAGATGCACCTCGCGTCCCAGCACGTCAATACTCAACGCGCCGAACCTCAGGGGCTCGTGGGCGGCGTCTTGGGGTCCTGTGCCGCGGGGTCGTCGCAGCATGACGCCGATCCGGGCGATGAGCTCGCGGGTGCTGAACGGTTTGGTCATGTAGTCATCGGCCCCGACCGACAGCCCGATCAACGTGTCGATCTCCTCGGCACGTGCGGTGAGCATGAGGATGTAGCAGTCCGAGAAGGTGCGGACCTGCCGGCAAACCTCTATCCCATCCATGCCCGGCAGGCCCAGGTCGAGCACGACCACCACCGGGTCGCCCTGCCGGGCCAGCTCCACCGCGGAGTGCCCGTCGAAGGCGAGGTCGACCTCGAAACCGTCCCGTTCCAGATAGCCGGCCAGCACACGCGCCAGTGCCTGCTCATCGTCGACAACCAGGGCACGGCGACCGGAGGAAGGGGAGGTACTCATGACTCCAGTGTGTCTGCTCACCCCCGCAAAGGGCAGTCAGCGCGACCTTCCTCGTAGGCGCCATGGGTGGGAAACAGCGACGGCGTGACTGCGACGTGCGGGTCTCGGGCGGCGCTCCGGGCTTGCACCGCGCGCCGCGTGGACGTGCTCCCGTCCTGAGAACTTCTCGTCTGGCGGAGCATCTCTGCCGGGTCAGGAGGGGGTCGAGGACGAGAGATCTCCTGGCGCGAGTGAGCGACCGGGCGCTGCCACAGGTGATGCGTCGATGTCCTGCGGGTTGCGTCGGCGGACAATGGCGATCAGGACGGCACCGGCGAGCACGCTGGCGATCGACCACAGCTGTGGCTGGGTCAGGCCCAAGAGCGCCGGGTCGTTGATGCGCAGGAACTCGACTGCGAACCGGGCACCACCGCTGAGGATCATGTAGCCGGCGAAGATCGTCAGGGGTGGCCGTTGACGGCGGGCCAGCCTCCACAGCACAGCCGCGATCAGAACCGCCGCGAGAGCTTCGTAGAGGGGCGTGGGGTGGACGGGCACGTCGGTCGGAACCGCACCGTCGGAGACCGTCATGCCCCACGGAAGTGTGGTGGGCCTGCCGTAGGTGCCGTCACCAGAGAACCAGCACCCGAGACGGCCGACACCGTAGGCCAGGGTCAACGGGATGGCGGCCGCATCGGCGACAGCAGCGACGGGCAGGCGCCTACGGCGGATGACGATGAGCGCGGAGGCGACACCAGCCAGCAGTCCGCCGTACCAGGTGAACCCGGTTCCGCCCAGATGATGCCAGGTGAGATTCGGCAGGTTCTCGAGCAGGTGGTAGATCTTCGCACCCACGAACCCCCAGACCGTCGCCCAGAGGACCAGTGCGTGAGCGTCATCCTTCTTCAGGCCGAGGCGCTCGAAGGCACGTCCGAGCAGGAAGGCGCCGAGCAGCGCCGCCAACGCCTTGCTGACACCGTAGGTCTGGATGTCCAGGCCGAGGACGGAGAAGAGGATCGGTCGCATCATGTGCTCCTGTGGTGAGGCTGCCGCCGGTTAGGTCGCTCGGTCGGAGGCTTCGCTGAGGCGCTCCGAGCCGTCGGGCGTCATGCAGCAGGCGTCCTGGCCGGTGGGCGACTGCGTGGCGGCGTGGGCACCGCAGCACTGCCGGTCCGCGGCGGGCGTTCGGTCAGGCGAGTTCTCGCGGCAACAGGTGGTCATCGTGTCCTCCATCGGGGTGTCGGTGAGCGGGGGTGGGTGGGCTAGAGGTTGTCGAGGGCGATGTCGAGCAGCTCGTCGGCGTCACTGTCGAGCGCGACGTGCTCGACAGCAATCACGAACTCACCCTCCAGTTTCGCCAGAGCCTGGTCGGCGTCCTCGCAGAAGTGGCACGCTGGTGCCGACACCACGGTGACGCGTGGCACGGTCGTACTTGCTGGACTCACGGGGCCCTCCGATCTCGTCTCGACCTTCTCGCACCGGCGCGCGAACTTGCGGTCGGGCCCATGTTCGTCCCCGCGTTCCACGCAACCGGTCGGGGTTCGATCAACATTCGATGAAGCACGTCACGCTGCGATGCACCGGCAACGTTGCGACAGGGTGCTACAGTCAAGATCCCTCGAGCATCTGCTCCATCTCAGCGATCTCCGCTTCCTGTGCCGCGATGATGTCCTCGGCCAGAGCGATCGCGTCCGTGTTCTGACCGTTGTCGATCTGATCCTGTGCCATCTCGATGGCCCCGCGGTGGTGCTCGATCATCAGCTCCAGGAACAGCTGGTCAACCTCGGCGCCGTCGGCGTTCCCCAGGGCCTCCATCGCCTGCTGCTGATCCATGCCTCCCATGTCCATGCCGCCGTGGTCCATCCCGCCGTGGTCCATGTCGGAGGGCAGCTCCTCGCCCCAGGACTCCAGCCAGCCGGTCATCTGCTCGATCTCAGGACCTTGGGCATCGCGGACCCGCTCACCCAGTTCGCGCACCTGCTCGGTGCTGGCCCGCTCCACGATGAGGTCGGCCATCTCGATCGCGCCCTCGTGATGGACGATCATCATCTGCACGAACTCGGTATCGGCCTCGTTGTGCTCGACCGCTGTACCGGTCTGAGTCGAGTCCGCAGTCGGCGACTCCTCGGCCCCGGATGGTTCAGACTGCGACCCGCAGGCCGCCAGCACAATCGCCAGCGTCGCTGCCCCGACTACGGCCGTCAACTTCGTCTTCGTACTCAAAAGATCTCGCTCCTCATCCTGTGCATGCGGCTTCCACCAGAAGTCGTCACGATCGAGCTGTCACCACCCGTCGCAGACATCGAGCCTTCAGTCTCGTGTGTCGGGGTCAATGCCCGATCGTCGAACCATGAAGGTCCGATCAAGATCGGCAGTGCCAGCAACAGCGTCGGCCGTCTGGCTGCGCAGAACCGGGATCGTCTCCCACTGCCTTCGTGCGCCGGAGCAGTTCACAGGACACCGGACTCTCCAGCGGCCCCTATAGAAGCGCAGCCGGCCCTTCATAGCGGTCCGGGCGAAAAGCCCCGAGGGGCGCCAGCACCTGAGAGAGGACCGGTCACGAGCACCCACGCCGTTCACGAGAGACACGCGAGGGAGCCCATGCGGTAGGCCGGAGAGGACGTAGCCGGCGGGGCCCCCGGCTCCGTGAGGTCAGACAGGACAAGTCAGGTTCGCGGGGGTGCTTGACGTTGCAGGCCGGATCCGAGTCCTGAGGTTCCCCCACACGGTTGGCACCAAGGGTGCAGAGCGGGCGTGCCGGGCGCACCTGACCGCTGAGGCGGCCCCTTCCGAGATCGTCTCGGAAGGGGTCGGCCGTGGTGATGACGATCCGCGTGATGTCGTCGGGCCGCGGGTACGAATACCTGTTGAAGTCGGTCGCCGCGGGCGACGGCGAGCGGGACATGGGCACCCCTCTGACCCGCTACTACACCGAGTCCGGCTGCCCTCCAGGAACGTGGCTTGGCACGGGCCTGTCCAGCCTCGACACCGGCCAGGGTCCGGCCCTCGCGGACGGCGACACTGTGACCGAGGAGCACCTCGCCCGGCTGCTCGGCGAGGGTGTCCATCCAGTGACCGGGGAGAAGCTCGGGTCGCCATATCCGCGGTTGCGACCCCCGCGCGAGCGGATTGCAGCGAGGGTTGCACGGCTGGATTCGTCGTTGACCGGCGCGCAACGGCAGGACGCCATCGAACGCATCCGTGAGGAGGAGGTTGCGAAGAAGTCGCGCACCGCGGTTGCAGGCTTCGATCTGACGTTCTCACCGCCGAAGTCGCTGAGCGCAGTGTGGGGTGTCGCCGATGCCGGGACGCAATCGCTGATTGCGCAGGCCCATCACACGGCGATGCGCGACACGATGACCATGCTGGAGGAACGGGTCGCGGCCACCAGGGTCGGGCGCGGCGGGATCGCGCGGATGCCCGTCACCGGGGTGATCGCCACCGCCTTGGGCGTGGTGAACGGTTAGGTGACATCTGATCTGTGGTGCCGGATGGTGCTGCTGGAAGGATGTGACCTGTGCTCAAGCCCTACCCCAAAGAGTTCCGTGATGATGTGATTGCTGTCGCTCGTCGCCGTGAGGCTGGCGTGACGATCAAGCAGATCGCCCACGACTTCGGGATCTCCCAGACATGCCTGCAGAACTGGTTGCGCTCCGATGATGTCGAGACTGGCCGTAAGAGCGGCCTGACGGCCGCCGATGCGGCCCAGACCCGTGAACTGAAGAAGCGCATCAAGCTCCTTGAGCAGGAGAACGAAGTGCTGCGACGCGCGGCCGCCTACCTGTCCCAGGCGCAGCTGCCGGGAAAAGGTTCTACCCGCTCGTGAAAGAGCTCGCCGCCGACGGGATCCCCGTTGCGGTGACGTGCCGGGTCCTCAAGCTCGCTCGCCAGCCGTACTACCGGTGGCTGGCCAATCCCGTGACCGATTCCGAGTGGGTACAGGCTCACCGCGTCAACGCCCTGTGGGACGCCCACACGGACGATCCGACGTTCGGCTACCGGTTCCTGGCTGGTGAGGCCAGCAGTGCCGGCTGGCGGATGAGCCGACGGACGGCATGGAAGCTGTGCTCCCAGTCGGGCATCACGTCGGCGGCGCAGCGACGAAGGCGCGGCAAGGGCAAACGCTCCGGCCCGCCCGTGTTCGACGACCTCGTGCAGCGGGTCTTCACCGCGGACGCACCCAACCGGGTGTGGCTGACCGACATCACGGAACACTGGACGGCTGAAGGCAAGTTGTACTGCTGTGCGATCAAAGACGTCTTCTCGGGCCGGATCGTGGGCTACTCGATCGCCGATCGGATGCCCGCCGAACTCGCCGTCGATGCCCTCAAGATCGCCGTCGCAACACGCGGTGACGTCGCCGGCTGCATCCTGCATGCCGACCGCGGTAGCCAGTTTCGTTCGAGGAAGATGGCCAAGGCGCTGAACCGTCACGGCATGGTCGGCTCGATGGGCCGCGTCGGTGCTGCGGGCGACTGTCAGGCTGTTCTGGTCCCGTCCAGCGAGGATGGGGAAGTCCTGGCCGACGCGGTCTGACCCTTGCTGGCGACTGACCCGAGTGGTGTCTTTGCGTTGATCTGTCGACCGCCCGGCCGGGCACGCAGCAAGCGCTGCCGCCGGACGGGTGTGACCTGATAGGAGCATGGAGCAACACCTCGAAGCGTCCCCGTGACAGTCCTGTCCACCCGCCGGCGACAGCGTGTATCCCACGCTAGCTCGCATTGAGGAGGACAGAAATGGAGTCACCGGAACAGCCGCGGTCCAGGCACGTCGTCGTGGGTGTCGACACCCACAAAGACATTCACGTCGCAGCCGTGATGGACCCACTCGTCGGTATCGTCGGTGTCCCGCGTCAAGTTGTTGGCAGGATTTCTTCGGCTTCAAAGGTGGGGATGGTCGGGTCGGCCAGCCCCTGGTGGACCTCGGCGGGTCTGTTCCAGGCGATCGCCTCATGAGGTCGCACGTGGTTGTAATCGGCGCGATACGCCTCGATCTGCGCGACGAGGTCCAGGGCGTCATCGATCTCGTGGCGGTACAGCCACTCGTACTTCATCGACCCGAAGCCACGCTCACGCGAGCCGTTCTGGCCGGGCGTGCGGACGCGAGTGCGGACGTGTCGCAGCTCAGGATGGGCGGCGATGAACGCCTCGAACGTGAAGGAACGGAACGGGCCGCCGTTGTCCGTCACGATCGTCACCACCGGAGTCAGCAGACCCGTCTCGCGGTCCTCCACCGCCATGTCCCGCAGGGGTCGACCCAACATCCACTCGGCCTCGGCCAGGGCCTTCTCGACCGCGGCGATCGCGTCGAACATGTTCGCGGTTGGTGACACGTGAGCGTCGAACTCGAACGTGGACCAGTAGTCCCTGCATGCGGCGATGCGCCAGGTGCCGCCCGCGGTGGTCTCGAACTCGCTGAAGTCCAGCTGCCACACCTGGTTCGGACCCGTGGGATCGGTCGCGAACGCCGCCTTGCGCCGCTGTGCGAGCTGCTTGCGTTCACGCTGATAGTGGGCCGGCAGCAGCAGTCCCTCGTCGCGCAGCGTGCGCAACACGGTCGCCTCGGACGTGCGCACGCCGTCGTGGCGCACCAGCGCCCAGATCTTGCGATGCCCCCACGCCGGGTGCGCGGTCGCGTGAGTCACGACGTGCTCGCGCACCATCGTGCGGGCCGGCTGCGGCCACGGACCCTTCACCATCTCGCCTGCACGCGCACGGGCCTGCCATCGCCGCCACGTCCGCTCGGGCATGTCGAAGATCTCGCAGAACCTCGAGGTCGACATGCCCGCCTCCACGCGGATCATCTCGAGGTCCGTGAAGGGCCCAAGCGGCCCTCGGCGGACTTCCTCCACACCCGGATCTCGACCGCCGCCTCGCCAAGGGCCTGGGTCAGCTCAGTGACCTCAGCCTCAAGCTGTTGCTCTCGGGTCGACGGGCCCGTGCGGCCTGTCGTGAGGGCGCTCTTGCCGGCCTCGAGGAAGTCGGCCTTCCACCGCCCGATCGACTGCTCCGAGACCTTCTCCTTGCGAGCGGCCTCAGCGATCGACAGCTCGCCAGCCAGCACCGCCAGGACGATCCTGGTCTTCTTCTCCGCGGGGATCTGCGGGGGTCTTCCCATGACTGACTCTCCGTTCAGGACTCAACTAACAGCCCTGCCACTAAGTCTGACGCGCGACACCGCCACACCGCGCACCCTTGCGGCTCCGCCACACAAGCCGCCCCGGCATCGGCCCTCAGTGGCCTCTGCGGGCGCGACACGCCGGCGACACGCCGAGACCTGTGTGGCGGAGTCGCGAATCCGTGTGGCGGAGCCGTCGCTCGCCGCACGGGGTCGGAAGCTGCCACACCGCGCTGTCCTGCGGCTGCGCCACACCGCGCACCCTTGCGGCTCCGCCACACACGCGCGCCCTGCATCGGCCCTCAGCGGCCTCCGCGGTCGCGACTTGCCGGCGACACGCCGAGACCCGTGTGGCGCAGCCGCGAAACCGTGTGGCGGAGCCGCGAGGGAGAGGAGCAGGAAGGAGCGGGGGCTAGCAGCAGCCCCCGCCGCCGCAGCACGACTCACCGGCGTCGGCACCGGCAGCGGCGGCGGTCGCGACATCCGCGGACTCGACGGTGTAGCCGGCGTCGTGCACCGCGGCGTCGGCGTCGAAGGCGAAGGCCTCGGGATCGGCGTCGGCCTCGAGGAGCACCACCGCCTTGCCCGACACGTGATCAACCGAGGCGGCGCGCACGCCGGGGAGCGCGGTCAGGGCGGCCTCCACGGTGCCCGAGCATCCGGTGCAGGTCATTCCGGACACGGTGAGTTCGACGGTGGGGGCGGAGGTGGCGTTCATGACACGACGGTAAACCCTCCAGCCCGGGGCAACGTCAAGGCGGAGGTCCCGGACGCGCGTTTCCGACCACGCGAAAGGGGCGCCGCGCGGCTCGACAGTGGAGCCACGCGACGCCCCCCGGGCGGCGGTGCTACTTCTTCTTGGCGTCCTTGACGGCGTCCGTCGCCGCGTCCGTGGCCTCGGCCGCGGCCTCCTTGACGTCATCCGCGACGTCCTCCCAGACGTCCTCGGCGTCGTCCATGACGGAGACGACCTCGTCGGTGGCGCGGGAACGAGCCTCGTCCGCGGCGTCACGCACCCGCTTGGCCTCGGCCACGGCGGTGTCCTTGACCTGGGTGAGCGCGGGACCGGCGACCTCGGCGACCTTCTTGGCCTCGGTCACGACCGTGTCCTTGATGGCCTCCGCGGCGGGTCCTGCGGCCTCGCGCACCTTGTCGACCGTGGGACCGGCCGTGGTGGTGATCGCCTCGGCTGCGGCGTTTGCCGCTGCGGTCGCGGCATCCGCGGCCTTGCGTGCGGCGTCCGCGGCGGCGTCGACGGCCTTGTTCACTCCGCGGCGCAGGTTGTCCTTGAAGTCGGCCTCGCCGGCGAACTCCCACTGCTCGTCCTCGCCGGCCCACGCGTCGCGGCCCGGGTCGCGACGCGCCCATGCCACGAGAGCGGCGCCTGCGGCCGCGGCAAGCACGACGGGAACCAGCACGCGCCCCCACGAGCGGGACGTCTTCTCCTCCGGGGTGCGCGCGGCATCGTCCACGGCGGCCATGACGGCAGGGATCACCGCGCCGATGATCGCTGCGTGCGCGACATCGGTCCACTCGCTGGCCTTGTCGCCCGCCTTGTGGACGTACGGCTTCGCCTTGCGGGCGCCGGCGTGATACGCCTGCTCGACGCGCGGCGTGGCCCACTCGACCGCGTGCTCGACGCGCGGTCCCGCCCATTCGCGAGCGTGCTCGACCTGGGGCTCGGCCCACTGCTTGGCACGCTTCGCGGCCTTGCGAGCGGCGACGGATGCCTCACGAGCAGCCTCGCGGGCCGCCTTGGCGGCGTCCGCGGCCTGTGCGCGCGCCTTGTCGGCGTCGAAGTCCTGGATATCGACCTTCTTCATGCTCAGCTCCTCGTCGTCGGTGGGGGACACTGCCTCCCCGGGGTGACAACCGAATCCCAGGGCAAACTCTTCCATCCATCGTGCCACTTGCGGCGCGCGGTAGCGAGGCCCATGGAACAATGGCCAGCATGATCGCAACTCTTCAGACCACCGCAGGCGACATTCGCATCGAGCTCTTCCCCAACCACGCCCCTCAGACAGTCAAGAACTTCGTGGGCCTCGCCACCGGCGAGAAGGAGTGGAAGAACCCCGAGACCGGCGAAAAGTCCAACGACCCGTTCTACGACGGGCTCGTCTTCCACCGCGTCATCTCCGGCTTCATGATCCAGGGCGGTTGCCCGCTCGGCACCGGCACCGGCGGCCCCGGCTACAACTTCGACGACGAGATCCACCCCGAGCTGCGCTTCGACGAGCCCTACCTGCTCGCGATGGCGAACGCGGGCCAGCGTCTCAACCCCATCACCGGGCGTCCCGGCGGCACCAACGGCTCGCAGTTCTTCATCACCGTGGACCAGCCCAGCTGGCTCAACGGCAAGCACACCATCTTCGGCAAGGTCGCGGACGACGAGTCCCGCGCCGTGGTCGACGCGATCGCCGCGACCCCGACGGACGGCCGCGACCGCCCGCTCGAGGACGTGATGATCACCGGCGTCACCATCGCCGAGTAACACGTGAGCTCGGAGCCCGCCGCGCCGCCGGTCTGTTCGCGACACCCCGAACGCGTCTCGTACGTGCGCTGTCAGCGTTGCGAACGTCCCGCGTGCCCGGAGTGCCAGCGGCCGGCCGCGGTGGGCATCCAGTGCGTCGACTGCGTCCGCGAGGCGCAGTCCGCCGCGCGTCCCCTGCGCAATCGCCTTGGCTTCACCAGCGCGATGGGGACCCCGTATGTGACCTACGGCCTCATCGCCGCGAACGTGCTCGCGTTCCTCTTTGGCACGTTCGTGCTCGGAACCGAGGCGTGGCAGGACGCCTGGGGGCTGTGGACCGGAGTCGGCCCCGCCGAGGTGGCCATGTACTCCAACGTGGGCACCGAGTGGTACCGCTGGATCTCCGCGGGCTTTGTGCACTTTGGTCTGCTGCACCTCGGCATGAACATGCTGGTGCTCTTCCAGTTTGGTACGCAGCTTGAGCCCATACTTGGCCGCGCGCGCTTCGTGCTGCTCTACGTCGCCTCGCTGCTGGGCGGCTCACTGGTCGCCGCTCTCATCGCCCCGTCGGTCGCACTTCACGGCGGCGCCTCGGGAGCGATCTTCGGCCTCATCGCCGCGTTCGCCGTGGTGCTCTTCAAGCTCAAGCTCGACTACCGGTCGCTGCTCACCACGGCCGGACTGTGGCTCGTCGTGGGCTTCGTGGTGCCCGGCATCTCGTGGCAGGGCCACCTGGGCGGCGCGCTCGCCGGTGCGGCGACGATGCTCGCGATGCTGCGCTGGGTGGATCGCCGGCCCTGAGGCCACCCCCACTCGCGGGCCGCGACGGCGGACCCCCCACCGCGACGGCGACGCGCCCGGACCGCTCTCCCCGGCATCGTCCACAGCTGTGAATGACACCGGTGTAGTTATCCCCAATCTTGTGCACAGCGGGGGATAACTACACCCGTGTGGTTTCTCCACCGGTGTGGAGGAACCTGGGGACAACGCCCGCGGGTGGGGTCACTTCCAGCGGGTCAGCAGCACCATTCCGGCGGCCATGAAGACGAATCCGACCGCAAGGTTCCAGTCGCCGATCCCCGGGATCGGGTAGTTCGCCTTGGACACGTAGTAGACGACGATCCAGGTGGGGCCCAACGCCAGCGCCGTGAGCGCGACAGGCAGCAGCCACTTGGGGTTGTCGTTGCTGGGCTTGCCCAGGTTGCGGGGGGCCTTGAACGCCTTGACGGCCTTGTCGTCGCGCTTCTTCGAGACTGCCACTATCACTCCGTACGTCGTGGCCTTGCGCCCGAGCGCGCGAGGTCAGGGTCCTAGGGTACCGAGCGCGCGCGAGAGTCAGGGATTCCGCGCCCTGCGTGGCCTCCCGTAGACTGGACTCCTCATGACCGCGCCTCCCCACAGCCCCGCCGACGCCGGAGCCCCCCCTGGCTCCGCGGCAGTCGCGGCGCCCGCCGCCGCCCGCCGTCCAGGGATCGGCGCGCGCCTCGTCTCCCTCGTGGGTGAGCTGCTGATCCTCGCCGGCGCCGTGGTCGGGCTCTACGTGGTGTGGCAGCTGTTCTACACGGACGTCACCGCGGCGCGCGAGCAGCAGGAGGTCCTCGAGACGCTCGACTGGGCGTATACGGGGGAGATCGAGGCGGAGGAGCCGGGTGACGCTGCCGAGCCGGCCGGCCCGCTGGTGATCGCCGATGCCGACAAGCAGTCTCCCGACACCGCGCCCGTCATGGAGGAGCCCGAGTTCCGCACGACGTTCGCGACGCTGTACGTGCCGCGGTGGGGCACCGACTACGTCAAGCCCATCTCGGAGGGCGTGACGCGCCGCGAGGTGCTCGACGTCCTGGGCATCGGCCACTACCCGGGCACGGGTATGCCGGGAGAGCTGGGCAACTTCGCGATCAGCGCGCACCGCACCACGTACGGCAAGCCCTTCAACAGGATCGCCGAGCTCGAACACGGCGACGCCCTCGTGGTCCAGACCCAAGAGGCCTGGTACGTCTACCGCGTCACGGACGACAGCATCGTCCTGCCGCACCAGGTCGAGGTGATTGCCCCCGTCCCAGGGCAGCCGGGCGCCGCTCCCGACGGCCACTACATCACCCTCACGACGTGCCACCCGATGTTCTCCGCGGCGGAGCGGTTCATCGTGCACGGAGAGCTCGAGTACTGGGCGCCCGTGGGCGACGCCGTTCCCGCCGAGATCCTCGAGGAGGTATCCCAGCCATGATCTTCCCTTGGGTGTGGCGCGTGCTTCCCGGGCCGGCATGGGTCCGGCTCGTGATCCTTCTCCTGGTGATCACCGCGGTGGTTGGAGTGCTGTTCCAGTGGGTGTTCCCGTGGTTCTCCGTCACGTTCGACATCCAAGAGACGAATGTGGAGGCGGCGCCGTGACACGGATCCTGGTGGTCGACAACTACGACTCTTTCGTCTACACGATCGTGGGCTATCTGCGTCAGATGGGCGCGGAGACGGTGGTCGTGAGGAACGATGCCGTGGGTACCGCGGGCGCGATCGCCGACTACGACGGGGTGCTCATCTCCCCCGGTCCCGGGACGCCCGCCGAGGCCGGCGCGTCGATGGACGTCATTCGCCAGTGCGCGGAGACCGGAACCCCGATGCTGGGCATCTGCCTGGGTCACCAGGCGCTCGCGGAGGTCTTCGGTGGCGTGGTCTCGCACGCGCCGGAGCTCATGCACGGCAAGACGTCCTCGGTGGCGCACGGGGGCGAGTCAGTGCTCGCCGGGCTGCCATCGCCGTTCACCGCGACGCGCTACCACTCGCTGGCCGTGGAGAACCCGACCGTGCCTGATGAACTCGAGGTCACGGCGTCGACTGCCAACGGGATCATCATGGGACTGCGGCACCGCTCGTTGCCGCTTCATGGCGTGCAGTTCCATCCCGAGTCGGTGCTGACCGAGGGCGGGCACCGCCTGCTCGCGAACTGGCTCGAGGTGTGTGGGATGCCGGATCCCGAGGGCCGCTCGGCCGGCCTGTCGCCGCTCGTGCGCCGCTAGGACTCCGTGGCGCGCTTCCCCGCGGCGCCCGACGGGCCTAGAGCCAGTCTCTCCAGACCGCGATCACGAGCATCGTCACGGCGAAGCCCACCGGCTGATTGAGCCACAGGAACGTGCGCCAGCCGCGATTGGCGTCCTCACAGGTGTCATCCGTGACGCGCACGAACCGCGCGACCGACGCCACGTACACGAGCGGGAGCACCGCCGCGAGCACTCCAGGCCACGGGAGCAGCAGCAGCACCAGGGACGATGCTACGTAGAGCGCCAACGCGACCCCTACGGTGGCGCGCGCCCCGATCACCGTCGCGACCGACCCGATCCCGCCCTCGCGGTCCGCGCGCACGTCCTGCACGGCCCCGAAGGCGTGACTCGCCATGCCCCACAGGATGAACGCCACCCACACGGGCCACGTGTCGCGCGCGGTGAGCGAGGCTCCCGCGATCACCAGGCCGTAGAGCAGCGGGCCGCAGAAGTGCAACGCCGAGGTCAGCGAGTCGAGGAAGGGGCGCTCCTTGAAGCGCAGACCCGGCGCGGAGTAGGCGACGACGCCGAAGAGCACCAGCAGCAGCGTCACGCCGGCCGCGACCGTGCCCTGCGTCAGCAGCCACGCCAGGGGAGGAAGCACCGTGATCGCGCAGGCCCACAGGATCGCGCGATGCACCCGCCGTGCGCGCTCGCGGTCGCGAATCACGTCGCCCTCGATGCCGCCCTTGCGGGGGTTGGCGAGGTCCGACTCGTAGTCGAAGACGTCGTTGATGCCGTACATCAGCAGGTTGTACGGGACGAGGAAGAACAGCGTGCCCACCACGAGGACCGCGTCGACCTCGCGGGTGACGAGCAGATACGCGGCCGCGAAGGGGAAGGCGGTGTTGATCCACGAGACGGGGCGAGAGGCCTTGACGATGCTGGCGAGGGTGGTCATGAGTCCTGAGTGTCCCGAGAGGGCCCAGTGGGCGGGGTTGACGAGTCCTGAGTGTCCCGAACGGTGGATGGCGAGGAGGGGCCGGAGGGGTGCGAGGGGCGGGCGAGCCAGGTCCACAGGGCGGGGACCAGCATGATCGCGCCCAGGCTGTACGCGAAGTCCTCGATCGGGGCGTGCAGCAGCCGTAGTCCCGAGATCTTGTCGGGGTCGTAGGCCACGATCCCCAGTCCCACGATGAGGTTGTCGAACACCGCGGTCAGCGCGATCAGCACCAGGCCGGTGAGGAGGATCGGGCGCGCGGGAAGCCGGCGCAGCGTGGGCACGGTCACCGCCGCCACGATCGCCAGCACCGCAAGCGAGAGCACCACGTACGTCATGCCACGGCTCCCGCCTGAGCGCGGCGCCCGTCGAACCAGCGCCACAGCAGCAGCGTCTGGTACACGAGCAGGATGAGGAAGAACAGCTCCTCGAGAGGGATCTCCGGCGCGAGCATGATGCCCGTCTGATACGGCGCCTCGCCCACGAAGAAGATTCCGAGGCCCACCCCGATCGCGTCCCACACCAGGAAGAACGCGACCCCGATCGCGAGCGTGAGGAGGGCGGGGCGCGGCCGGTCGAAGATCGCGATCCGGTAGCGCGCATCGAGCGTGACGAGTCCCGCGATCGACACCACCAGCGCGATCAGATAGAACGCGTGGGTCATGCGCGCGCCCGTCGCGCGAGGTTGCCCAGCACGCCGCGTGCGCGCGAGCGGCCCAGGAAGCCGCGCGGCGCAGGCGTGGGCAGCGGTCCCGCGTCCGTGGCGCCCAGCAGGCGCTTGGCCACCAGTTCCGCGGAGATGAGGCACAGCGGGACGCCGATGCCTGGGGTGGTCGAGGCCCCCACGTACAGCAGGTTGGGGATGCGTGAGGAGACGTTGGCGGGGCGGAACATCGCGGACTGGAGCAGCGTGTGCTCAAGGCCGAGCGCGCCGCCCTGCCAGGCACCCAGGCGCCCCTCGAAGTCGGCCGGGGTCGTGAGCGAGAGCACGCGCGATCGGCCGGGGAGGTCCTCGACGCCGGCCCATGCGCCCACCTGTGCGATGTACGCGCGTGCCACCTCCTCGAGACGCTCGCGCGAGGGCTCGGTCGCACCCAGGGCCGTGTCGGCGGGGAACGGCACCAGGAAGAACAGGGAGTCCTTGCCGGCGGGAGACACGCTCGGATCCGTCGCGCCCACGCGGGACACGTAGACCGAGGCTGGCACGGGAGGCAGGCGGCGTCCCATGATGGCCTCGAAGTTGGCGTCCCAATCGCGCGAGAAGAACAGGCTGTGGTGCGCGAGCTCGGGCACCTCTCCGTCGACCTCCACCATCGCGAGGAGCGTGCTTACGCCGGGCTTGCGACGGTGCCAGCGGCGCTCCGGGTGGGCGCGCCACCTCTCGGGGACCAGCGTGGTCTCGGTGTGGTGGAGGTCCGCGCCCGACACCACGGAGTCGGCACGAATCACCTCGCCCGACTCGAGCTCGACGCCCGTCGCGAGGCCGCGGTCGTCGACGAGGATGCGCGCCACGGGGGCGGAGGTGCGCAGCTCCGCGCCCTCCTCGCGCGCGATCCGCGCGAGCGCCTCGATGATCGCGAACATGCCGCCGCGCGGGTAGCGCACGCCGTCCGTGAGGTCCAAGTGGCTCATGAGGGAGAACAGCGACGGCACGCGCGAGGGCGCGGAGCCGAGGAAGACCGCGTGGAAGCCCAGCACCTGCCGCAGCCGCGGGTCGCGCACGCGTGCCGCAATGCGCCCTCCCAGCGACTGCACGAGCAGCGGCACGAGCGTGGTCATCCGCCGGATCACGCCAGCGTTGAGCACCGCGAGCGGCCTCTCGAAGGTCGTGTAGAGGAAGCGGTCGAGCGCGATCCGGTAGAACTCGCCCGCGTCCTTCGCGTACGCGCGCATCGCGTCGCCCTCGCCGGGGCTCATCGCGTCGAAGCGGCGCCAGTTCTCCTCGGAGTCGGCGCTCACGTCGAGCACCTCCGCGATGCCGTCGGGCTCGGCGCCCTCGAAGAACACGCGGTAGCGCGGGTCGAGCTCGATGAGGTCGAGCTCGACGTCGACGTCCCTGCCCATGAGCGCGAAGTACTGCGCGAAGGCCTCGGGCATGAGATACCACGAGGGGCCGGTGTCGAACGTGTGGCCGTCGACCTCGAGGCGCCCCGACCGCCCGCCGAGCTCCGCGTGCCGCTCGACGAGCGTGACGTCGGCGCCGCCGCGCGCGAGCAGCCCCGCGGTCGCGAGTCCCGACACCCCTCCGCCGATCACGACGATGCGGGGACGGGCGGTGCTGCCCCGCTGCGCGGCGTCCGACACGGCGCTCATGCGGTCCTCCCGCGCAGTCCGCACGCGTTGCGTGCCGCGAGGGCGGCCTTGATCGGGTCCGCGACGCGCACGCGGCGGCGCTCGAGCTCGCGCGCCGGGGTGGCCTCGATCTGCCGCAGCAGCCGGGCGTAGATGTCGACCGTGGTGCCCACGGCGACGCGCGCGCGTCGCGGCAGGGCGGGCAGCGTCGCCTCCGCCGCGCGAATGTCCGCGCGGCAGTCCGCGACCAGCTCGGCCAGCGTCGCATCCGTCAGGGTCGTCGCCGTCACGCCGGGAAAGTACGACCGGCCTAGGTTCGAGGTGTCGCTTGCGAGGTCTCTCAAGAAATTCACCTTCTGATAGGCGGCGCCCAGGCGCCGCGCGCCGGCACGCACGTCGGGATCCAGCGGACGGGGGCCGTGTCCCGTGTTGACGAAGACCGCGAGGCACATCTCCCCCACGACCTCGGCGGAGCCGAAGATGTACGCGGCGAGCGAGTCCCGCGTGTGGACCGTCCGCGTGAGGTCCATGCGCATCGACGCGAAGAACGGCTCGGTCTGTTCGCGCGTGATCCCCACCTCGCGCGCGGTGAGTCCGAACGCGTGGGCGACCAGGTCCGTGCTGAAGCCGCCGTCCATCGCCGCGTGCACCTCGGCGACGAACCTCTCCAACTGGGCCTCGGCATCGTCCCCTCGATAGGTGTCGACCACCTCGTCGGCGACCCGCACCATCGCGTAGATCGCCTCGATGTGTGCGCGCATCGCGCGGCCCAGCAGCCGCGTGCCCAGCCCGAACGAGGTCGAGTAGCGCGCGATCACGCGCGCGGCTGCGTCGCGGGCCGTCGCGTCGTAGAGGGCGAGGGAGGGGGATGGATCGGAGGGCTGGCGGTGCGAGGGGCTCACGACGAGCGCCCCTCCAGCTCGTCCATGAGGTCGACCAGGAAGCCCGACAGCGGCGACGGGATGCGCTCGGAGGCGATGCGGCGCGCGACCTTGGTGTGCTGACGCGCGACGGCGAGAGCGCGCTTGCGGGCGCCCGACTCGATGAGCACCTCGCGCACACGATCCGCTCCCGCGTCGTCGAGGCGCGAGTTGCCCACCGCGGCGGCGAGCACCGCACGGCCGGGGGCATCGGCCTGCTGGAAGCCGAGGCGCAGCAACTCGGTGCGCTTGCCCGCCCGCAGGTCCGACAGGACGGACTTGCCGGTGAGGGCCGGGTCGCCGAACACGCCCAGGTCGTCGTCGATCAGCTGGAAGCTCAGCCCGAGCGACGCGCCCAGCTTCTCGAGGTGGCTCACCATCGTGGGGTCCGCCCCCGCGAGCTGCGCGCCCGCCAGCATCGGCACCACGACGGAGTAGGTTGCCGTCTTGAGCTCGGCGACCAGGAGCGAGTTCGCGTCCTCGGGAGCGAGCACGTCCGCATACATGTCGAGGAGTTCGCCTGCGATCGTGGTGCGGATCGCGCGCGTGACGAGGTCGAGACACGCGATGCGGTGGTGCGCGGGAAGCTTCGCGCGCGAGATGAGGTCGTAGGACGATGCCAGGGCCAGGTCGCCGCCCAGGAGTGCGGCGGACAGCACGTGAGCGTCCACCTGGGCGGGCGCCAGCGTGCTGCCGGCGAGCGCGCGCCGGCGCGTGCCCGCGACGTTCGGGCGGCCCCGCCTGACCTCGTCGCCATCGAGGATGTCGTCGTGGATGAGCATCGCGGTGTGGAGCATCTCCATCGCGGCGGCCACCGGCACCACGGCCTCGGGCTCGTCGCCGCCCAGCCCCGCATACGCGGCGAGCGTGAGCGACGGCCGCAGGTTCTTGCCGCCCAGGTACTGGTCGCCGATCGACGCCCACAGGTTGCGGTAGTCGGTGCCGGCCGCAGGCAGCTCTGACATGGCCTGGGTGACGTGGTCGTCGAGGGCGCGTTGGACCGCGGGCAGGCCGCTGACGACAAAGTCGCGCACCCCGTCGACGGTGGCGAGGGGCATCATCATGCCAGCATAGACAGCGCCGCCCCCGGGGGTATTCCCCGGGGGCGGCGCCGTCATTGAACCGTGACTATCGGCACTCGAAATGCTGCTCGGTGGCCTCGGGGTTCTCGGGGTCGGGCGTGACCGTCACGGAGCGCACGTCGCACCACAGCACCAGGTCGACGACCGTGCCCGGGGTGACCTGCGTGCCGCCGCGCGGGTTGGTCGACTTCACGGTGCCCGCCTTGTCGGGGTCGGCGGCGGACGTGTCCGTCGACACGTTGCCCACCTCGAGGCCCTGGCCCGTGATGTCGTTGCGGGCCGCGCCCTCGGAGCGTCCCACGACGTCGGGCACGGCGACCGTCGACGGCGCCTCGGCGACCGTGAGCGTCACGGTCGAGCCGCGCGCGACCTTGCCTGCGCCCGGCTCCTGCTTGAGCACGCGGCCCGCCGGCTCGTCGCCGGTCTCGCGGTACGTGACGCTGGGCACGAGCCCCAGCTCGCTGATCTGTGCGCGGGCGTCCGACTCGGTCGACCCCACGAGGTTCGGCAGCTCCACCTCGCCCGTCGACAGGTAGAGCGTGACCGCGGTATCGCGCGGCACCTCCTCGTTCGCCGCGGGATCCGTGCTCGACGCACGGCCGGCATCGATTCCGCCGTCGTCCTCGGTGTCGGTGCGCACCACGCGCAGGCCGGCATCCTCGAGCGCCTTACGGGCCACGTCCTCTTCGAAGCCGCGGACATCGGGCACGATGACGACGTCCGCGCCCGACGACACGAACACCTCGACCGTCGAGCCCACGGGCACCATGAGGCGCGCCTCCGGATCGGTGCGCGTGACGAGCCCCTCTTCGACCGTGTCGGAGGCCTCTGGCGTGAAGGTGCCCTCGAGGCCGAGCGCCTCGAGTTCTGCCTCGGCCTCGGCCTGGGTCATGCCCGCGAGGTTGGTGAGGGCGATGGTCTCGGCGGACGGACTGGGCTCGGCGCCCGGTGTGTCGCGCGTCATCATGAACAGCGCGATGATGAGCAGGATCGCGGCGAGGAGCGCGGCGCCCAGGATCGACCACTGGATGATGCGGCGCTTGCGCAGCGCCGCGGCGTCGTCCTCGTCCTCCTCGAGCGTGCCGACCGCTCCGGTGACGGGGTCGCCCTGGGGAGAGATCGACGGCGGCTGTCCGACGGCGGCCCACGGGCCACCCTCCATGACGGCCGTCTCGCCTGTGACGGGAGCGCTCGGCATGATCTCGGTCGCTCCGGTCTCGGGACCGCCCGCCGCGGCGGCCACGCCCGCGACGCCGGCTCCCAGCGCCGCCGAACCCAGCGCCGCCGAACCCAGCGCGATCGCCCCGGTCGACGGCGAGATCTCGTCTCCCGCCATGACCGCGCGCAGGTCCGCGAGGAACTCCTGGGCGCTCGAGTAGCGCTCGTCGCGGTTCTTGCTGAGCGCACGCAGCACCACGCGGTCGAGCTCTTCTGGCACGTCGGACGCGAACTCCGACGGACGCGGCGCGGGCTCGCGCACGTGCTGGTACGCCACGGAGACCGGCGAGTCGCCCACGAAGGGCGGCCGTCCGGTCAGCAGCTCGAAGAGCACGCAGCCGGTCGAGTAGAGGTCCGACCGGGCGTCGACGTTCTCGCCGCGCGCCTGCTCGGGAGAGAGGTACTGCGCCGTCCCCACGACCGCCTGCGTCTGGGTCATGGTCTGGCCGGCATCGGCGAGCGCACGCGCGATGCCGAAGTCCATGACCTTCACCGCGCCCGTGGGCGTGAGCATGATGTTGGCGGGCTTGATGTCGCGGTGGACCAGCCCGGCGTGGTGCGAGTAGTCGAGGGCCGCGAGCACTCCCGCGGTGATCTCGACGGCCTCGTCGATGGGCGCCGCGACGTCGCCCTTGAGGATCTCGCGGACGGTGTGACCCTCGACGTACTCCATCACGATGAACGGCACCGCCTGAGGGTTGCCGTTCGCGCCCACGATCGTGTCCTCGCCCGTGTCGTACACGGCGACGATGCTGGGGTGGTTGAGGCCCGCGGCCGCCTGGGCCTCGCGGCGGAAGCGCGTCTGGAAGGACGGATCGCGCGCGAGGTCCGCGCGCAGGATCTTGATCGCTACGGTGCGGCCCAGCCGCGTGTCGTAGCCGACATGGACCTCGGCCATCCCGCCGCGGCCGATGAGGTCGCCGACCTCATACCGTCCGGCGAGGATCTTCGGCTCTTCGTTCATGGAGTGTCCTTCGTGGTCCGTCGTGCTGGGGGCCATTGTCGCACCTACCGGGGTCGCGGCCGGCGACGTTCGACGTCGGGGCGTGGTCGGAATTCTCGTGGTGCGATCGAGGGGGGCATCGCGCGGCGTGCGGGCGCGGCAATCGGCACCGCGCTCGAGGCGGGCACCGGCACTTCGCTGCCCGCCTCGATGAGCTCGAGGCTCGCGAGCATGCGGTCGAGCTCGAGGGCGGAGTGAGGGCGGCGGCGCGGGTTCTTCTCGAGAAGCTTCAGGATGAGCGCCGCGAGGTCGGGCGATACGCCCTCAGGCAACGGCGGCACGGGGTCGTTGACCTGCGAGATCGCGATGTCGACCGCGCTCGCGGCCGTGAACGGCCTCTTGCCCACGACGGCCTCGAACGCGATGATGCCCATCGCGTAGAGGTCCGAGGCTGGGGTCGCGGGCTTGCCGAGCGCGAGTTCGGGGGCGAGGTACTGGGCGGTACCCATCACCATGCCGGTCGCCGTGAGCGTGGTCTGGTCGGTGCCTCGACTCACGCCGAAGTCCGTGATCTTGACGTGGTCGCCCTCCTGGACCAGGAGGTTGCCCGGCTTGACGTCGCGGTGCATGACGCCGGCGGCGTGCGCGGCGTCGAGCCCGCGGCACGTGTGGCGCAGGAGCGTGACGAGCCGGGCCTCCTCGAGCGTGTGCTCGCGCTCGAGGATCGTCGACAGCGGCTCGCCCTCGACGAGCTCCATGACTAGGTAGGGCGTGCCGTCGTGGTCGCCAAAGTCGTAGACCTGCGCGATGTTGGCGTGCAACAGCCCCGCCGCGTTGGTCGCCTCGTTGCGGAAGCGCTTGAGGAACGTCTCGTTTTCCGCCGCGCCGTCCTTGAGCACCTTGACGGCGACGTCGCGTTCGAGGTCGGCATCCGTGCCGCGCCACACCTCACCCATGCCGCCCACCGCGAGCAGCGAGCGCAGTACGTAGCGTCCGCCAAGCGTGGTCCCCGCGTGAATCGCCATGTCAGCCTCCCGCCCGTTCCGTGAGGGCGGCCTCGATCACGGAGCGCGCGATCGGCGCCGCGACCCGGCCGCCCGTGATCTCGCCGTCGGTCGACCCGCCGTTCTCGACGAGCACCGCGATCGCGATGACCGGGTCCTCGGCGGGGGCGAAGCCGACGAACCACGCGTGCGGCCGCTCGTCGGTGCCCGTCTCCGCGGTGCCGGTCTTGCCTGCGACGCGCACGCCGGGGATCTGCGCCGATGTCGCGCTGCCCGACTCGACCACGCCGACCATCATCTCGGTGAGCGTGTTCGCGTCCGCCGTCGTCATGGGCGAGGAGAACTCCTCGGGCTCCGAGTCCTCGATGAGGCGCAGGCTCGCGTCGCGCACCTGGTCCACGAGGTAGGGGCTCATGAGGACGCCGTCGTTCGCGATGCCGGCGGCCACCATCGCCATCTGCAGCGGAGTGGCGCGGTCGTCGTACTGGCCGATCGACGCCATCGCGGTCTGCGCCCTGTCGGGGTTCTCGGGGAGGCGTGACGGCGTCACCGCGAGCGGGATGGAGAGCTGCTCTCCCCAGCCGAACTCCTTCGCCTTGCGCTCAATGACGCCCCACCCGAGCGTCATGCCCAGGTTGGCGAAGGCGGTGTTGCAGCTGATGCGCAGCGCGTCGGCGAGGGTCTGGCGCTCGTCGTCGGAGCACGCGGCTCCGCCGTAGTTGCCCAGCACGTTCGAGCTCTGCGGGAGCGGTAGCTCGTCGGGCGCGTACAACTCCGAGTCCGCCTCGTATCCGGCCTCGAGGGCCGCGGCGGACACGATGAGCTTGAAGGTCGAGCCCGGCGGGTAGGTGTCGCCGGCGATCGCCCGATTGACGAGCGGACCGTCCTCCTGGGCGAGCAGCTCCTGGTAGTTCGCGTTGACCTCGGCGGAGCTGTGGCTCGCGAGCAGGGCGGGGTCGTACGTGGGGCTCGTCACCATCGCGAGCACCTCGCCCGTCGCGGGGTCGAGCGCGACGACCGCTCCGGTGTTGTCGCCCAGCGCGGCGGCGGCGGCCTCCTGGATCGCGGCGCTGAGCGTGAGCTCGACGCTCGCGCCGCGCTGCGTCTCTCCCGAGGCGAGGTTGCCCAGCCTGGTCCAGAACAGCGAGTCGGCCGTGCCGGCGAGAAGCTCGTTCTCGGTCTGCTCGATCGCCGTGCGGCCGAACACGATCGAGTAGTAGCCCGTGACGGACGCGTACAGGGGGCCGTCGGCGTAGGTGCGCTGGAAGTTGAAGGGCGAGTCGACGGACTGCGACCACACCACGGACTCGCCGTCGACCACGATGGGCCCACGGAAGGTGCCGTACTCGCGGTAGAGCGTGCGTACGTTGCGCGGGTCCTGGTTGAGGTCGCCCGCGGAGATCACCTGGATGTACGAGGCCGCCGACATCAGGGCGAGGAACATCACGAGGACGACGACGGACAGTCGACGCACGGGCTCGTTCACGCGCGCACCTCCTCGGGGCGGCGGGCCTGGTCCGAGATGCGCAGGAGCAGGCCCACGATCACCCAGTTGGCCAGCATCGACGAGCCGCCGTAGGCGAGGAACGGCGTGGTGAGGCCGGTGAGGGGGATGACGCGCGTGACACCGCCCACGACGATAAAGACCTGGAGCGCGATCGCGAAGCCGAGCCCGGCCGCGAGGAGCTTGCCAAAGCCGTGGCGCACGCCGATCGCGGTGCGCATCGCGCGCTGCACGATGATCACGTACAGCGTGAGGATCGCCATCAGCCCCGTGAGGCCCAGCTCCTCGCCGAGCGAGCTGACGATGAAGTCGGACTCGGCATACGGCACGAGGTCGGGTCGCCCCTCGCCCCAGCCGGTGCCGAACAGCCCGCCCGAGGCCATGCCGAACAGGCCGCGCACGAGCTGCTCGGACGCGCCCGAGCGGTAGACCTCGGGGTCGAGCGCGTGCAGCCACGCCGTGTAGCGCGAACCGACGTGGCTGAACAGTGTCCCCGCGAGCACCGCGCCCGCCGCGAACATGCCCATGCCGACGATCACCCAGCTGAGCCTCTCGGTCGCGACGTAGAGCATCGCGACAAAGATCCCGAAGAGCAGGAGCGAGGTGCCCAGGTCGCGCTCGTAGATCTGCACCATCATTGCGGCGACCCACACGAGCGCGAGCGGTCCCATGTCGCGCGGGCGCGGGAAGCGCATCCCGAGGACCTTGGGTCCGGCCAGCGCGAGCGTGTCCCTGTTCGACACCAGATAGCCCGCGAAGAAGATGACGAAGGCGATCTTGGCGAACTCGGCGGGCTGCAGCGACCGCCCGAAGACCGTGATCCAGATGCGCGCGCCGTTGATCTGCGTGCCGATCACGGGCATGAGGGGAAGCACGAGCCCCACGAGACCGAGCACGCCGGCGGTGTACGTGAAGCGCCGCAGCAGGCGGTAGTCGCGCAGCAGCAGGATGACCGCGACCGCCAAGGCCGCCCCGAGGAGGCTCCACACGATCTGCACCTCACCGAAGGAGGTGTCGCGGCCGCGATCCGCATAGGCGAAGTCGATCCGGCGGATCATCGCGAGGCCGATTCCGTTGAGCGCGAGCACCGCGGGGAGCAGGACGGGATCGGCGAAGGAGGCCCACCGCCGCACCGCGAAGTGCAGCACGAGGCTCACCGCGATCCAGCCCAGCGCGTACGCGCCGAGCCCCCCGAGCTCGAGGACGTCGGCGTGATAGTCGACGAGTCCGCGCGACAGCACGGCCACGCCGGTGGCGAGCGCGAGCAGCCCCAGTTCGGAGCGCCGGCCCGTGCGGACCGTCACCTCGGCGACGGTCGCCACTACGCGCCCGTTCCCAGGGAGGCGACGACGGCCGTGGCCTGCTCAAAGGTGCCCACCCGGATCGCGTCGCTCACCCGCTCCCGCTGATAGGGCGCGAGCTCATCGACGGGGACGCCGGTCTTCTCGACCACGGTCGACAGCGTGAGAGAGCCGAGAGACTCGGGGATGCCCCGGTAGATCGTCACGAAGCCATCGGATTCGCCCACGAAGTACTGCTGCTGCGACCACCAGTACCCGCCCCACGCGGCGCCCACCAGGGCGAGCAGCACGACGAAGGGCAGGATCCACGGGCGCAGGCGCTGCCAGCCGTCGCGCGCAGGTTCGTCCTCGTCGTCCGGGTCTTCGCGCGCGGCCAGGCGGGCCGCCTTGCCCGCGGGGGTGTCGCCGCCCGCCGAGGGCTTGCGGCGGTCGCGCGCGGCCGATCCGACGATCTGCGACGCGGTCGGCGGGCCTACGCCGTCGGGTGACGCGTCGATGTCGACGATGTCCCCGATCACGCACGTGACGTTGTCGGGCGCGCCGGCGGAGAGGGCGAGGCCCACGAGCGCGTCGGCGCAGTCGCCCGGGTCGGCGACCTCGAGCATCGTCTCCCGGATCGTGTCCTTGCTGACGACCCCGGATAGGCCGTCGGAGCACAACATCCAGCGGTCGCCCGCACGCGTCTCGCGCACCGAGATGTCGACCGGGATGTCCGCGTCGATGTCTCCCAGGACGCGCAGCAGCATCGAACGCTTGGGGTGATGCTCGGCATCCGCGACGGACAGCCGGCCCGTGTCGACCAGATGCTGGACGAACGAGTGATCGGTGGTGACCTGATCGAGCACGCCGTCGCGAAGCAGGTAGGCGCGCGAGTCGCCGATGTGCGCCATCGACAGCGTCGCGCCCGAACGCAGCAGCGCGGTCACCGTGGTGCCGAGCCCCGACAGTTCCGGGTCGTTGCGCGCGCGCATCACGATCTGCGCGTGGGCGTCGGAGATCGCGGACTTGAGCTCGTCAAGCGCGTCGTCGGGACCGTGGGCCTCGCCCTCGAGGGCCGCGAGGCGCGCGATCGCGATCGAGGAGGCGATGTCGCCGCCCGCCGCGCCGCCCATGCCGTCCGCGACGGCCAGCAGATGGGGGCCCGCGAAGCCGGAATCCTGGTTGCTTGAGCGCACGAGACCCACGTCGGAGCGCGCGGCAAAGTGGATCCCGAGGAACATCAGCGGCGCAGCTCCAGGGCGGTGGCGCCGATGCGCACGACCTCGCCCTCGCGGAACGGCACCGGGTCCGTCACGCGCTGATTGCCGAGGTAGGTGCCGTTCGTCGAGCCCAGATCCTCGATCATCCAGCGGTCACCGTCGGGATAGATGCGGCAGTGCTTGGCGGAGCAGTAGTCGTCGTCGATGACGAGAGTGCAGGTGCTCGCGCGGCCGACCAGGACGGGTGCCGAGCCCAGCGGGATCGTCGTGCCCTTGAGGGGGCCGGCCGTCACTGCGAGGTGGCCCGCCGCGGGATCCTTGGTCGAGATCGACCCCGTGCGTACCCCCGTGGACGCTCGGCCGGGCGCGGCGGTCTTGTCGGCCCGAGCATCGGCCGCCCGTCGTGACTCTCGACCGCGGCCCCTCGCCGTGATGCGCGTGCCATAGAGGTCCGCGCGAAGCACGGCAATCGCGGAGAGCACCAGCGCCCACAAGAGCACCAGAAAGCCCATCCGCAACAGCGTGATCGAGAGCTGGCTCACTCGTCGTCCTCGTCCCCATCGATGGCGTCCCAGTACATCATGGTGGTGCGGCCTATCGTGACCGCGTTGCCATCGAGGAGGGTGGCCTCACTGACCTTCTGATCCTCGACGAACGTGCCGTTGGTGGACCCGAGGTCGGTGAGGATCGTGCCGTGCGCCGTGACCTCGAGGCGCACGTGACGCCGGCTGACGCCGGTGTCGTCGACCACGATGTCCGACTCCGAGCCGCGGCCGATCACCGTCGCGTCGCCGGTGAGGTAGTAGCGCGTGCCGTCGATGTCGAGCAGCGGGTAGCGCGAACTGGGGTTCGAGGTGGTCGCGGGGGCCACCGGCCCGCGCGTGGTGCGCGACACCACCGCGTAGCGGCCGGTCGCGAGCGTGTCGTCGACGTCGAAGGCGACGTCGACGGCGCCCACGAAGGAGTAGCGCTGACGTTCGGCATGCGTGCGCAGCGACTCGACAATCTCGTGGCTCAGTGCGTCGAGACCCCACTGTTCGACGGTCTCCATGTCCGTGGGAGACAGCGCGATCCCGTACTCGTTGGGGGCGACCGTGCGGCCGCGGTCGACCACCGCCGCACGCGCGTCGCATTCGCGCTTCACCGCGGCGGCAAGTTCGACGGGCTTGACCCCGGACTTGAATGTGCGCGCGAACGCGTTCTGCATGACGTTCTCGACGCCGCGCTCGAAGCGGTCTAGCACACCCATGCGGCCCATCGTATAGGCCCTGCGAAACGTGCTAGAGTTGCTCGGCGCGCGCGAGTGGCGAAATTGGCAGACGCGCACGGTTCAGGTCCGTGTGCCCGAAAGGGCGTGGGGGTTCAAGTCCCCCCTCGCGCACCATGTGATGTCTCACGACATCGTGAACGGGTGAACCCCCAGTGATGGGGGTTCACCCGTTTTTGCGTCGGTAGTCGTGGCTGGGGTTGGCGCTGATGATGGTGGTGTCGCGGTCGTGGATGAGGGCGATGACCTTCGTGCGTGGTGGAGGGGCGTTCCCCGTGCTCAAGCCCTTTCGTGGGCGCATATCCGCCCGCGTGATTGACGGGCCGATATGCGCCCGTTAGTCTCGTGGGAAGATATCAGCCCGTGAGGAGTGCAGTCATGGAGGGTTCAGAACCTGCACGTCTGCCCATCCGCTCGCCGGAGGCACTCGGAGAAGCGATCGCCCGTCGGCGTATCGAGGTCGATCTCACCCAAGATGAGCTTGCGGAAGCGATCGGTGTGAGTCGGCGCTATGTCTACAACATCGAGTCTGGCGAGCCCAACCTCTACGCTCGCCGTCTCTTCGATTCACTTCGCGAGCTCGGGCTGCGTATCGAACTTGTCCCTGACGCAGCAGGGCGTCGTCATCAGGCACGCGCCCGTCGCTCGCAGATTGCCGCACGCGGCGAGAGCGATGGGCCCTGACATGAGCGGGCGCGAGTCGCTCGGCGTGTGGATCTATGGCACCCGAGCGGCCACGATCGCCGAGTCCACCAATGACCGGCTCTCCCTTGCATGGACCAGCGAGGCCGCGGAGCGCTGGCCGCTCGGGTCCCGCATCTTGTCCGCCAAGTTGCCCATTGGCGAGCCCGTCGGCTCTCCGATGGTGAAGAACTACCTCGATGGGCTCCTTCCTGAAGGCAACGCCCGCACGAACCACGCATTCGACGCCGGCATTCCTCCTGACGACACGTTCGGACTGATCCGCGCGTACGGGCTCGACACTCCAGGCGCGGCCGTCTTTGCGCCCGACTCGGCACGGGATCCCGAGCGGACCGGCCACTACGAGCCGATCGATCTGGCCGAGCTCGAGGCCAGGATCGTCCACGCCGACACGCGATCGCCAGCAGCGGGCACCGCTGACTCGTCGACGCTTCCCGGAATGGTTCCCAAGATCGTCGCCCATCGAGCTGAAGACGGCACCTGGCTCGCGTGCAAGGAGGGCGCGGCATCGACCTGGATCATCAAGCGTGGCAACCCTGCCGACTCACTCACCGCGGACACGATCGACACCGAGGTCGCCGCGCTGCACTTGGCCCGCACACTCGGCCTTACTGACATCCGTGCCGAGATCCTCGAGTTTGAATCCACGCGTGCAATCGCGGTCTCGCGGTACGACCGCACCATCGATGACAGTGGCGTCGTCGAGCGATGGCACCAGGAGGATCTCGCGCAAGCCATCGGCCTCGATACACGCGACCCGAATCGCAAGTTCCAGTGGGGCTCAACGATGCCCTCGCTCAGGCACGCAGCCGCTGTGATGCGTGCCGATGGGGCCGACCTGCGCGCCCTCCTGCGACTCGTGACCTTCTCCACGTTGGTCGGGAACACGGACATGCACGCGAAGAACATCTCGTTCCTCCGCTACGACGACGGCACCGCCGAGCTCTCGCCGGCATACGACATCGCGATGCACCTGCACCATGAGCGCGACGGCCGCAGGTTTGCACTGGACGTCAACAGCAAGACCCTCGTTGACGACATCACCGTCTCAGACGTGATCGCCGAGGCCGAAGCATGGGGAATCCCTGGCCGACTTGCACGGAATACGGTGAGTGCGGTCATCGGTGACCTCTCCACAGTGCTCACCGAGATTGATCGCTCGGCGTACCGCGGAGTGAGCGATCAAGCGTGGGAGATCGTCTGGGAGCGGACCGAGGCTGCGGCGAGCCAGATGGGCACCACGGCATCGAGCAGATCGGTCGCGCGGCGTGGCCCGCGCCGCCCCCGATGATCGCTCGATCTCGGATTGAATCGGCTGTAAGTCTGTGAGTGGCTGGCCTGGGGCCGGCTGGCAGGGTTGGTGTTGGCGTTCCTGCTCGGGTGTGACCCCTGAATCGACTGGCCGCCGCGGCTGCGGTGTGCCTTTCCCGGGATCTGTCCATCCGAGCGGGATGCCGACGCCGACCCGGCCCACTCCGATGGCTTGATCAGAAGCTTGCCCGACCGTTGCAGCGGTCGTGACCCATTACAGGCCTGCCTCGAAGTGATCTCTCCCGGGTCGACGCCGACGACAGTGACGTCACCCACGGAAAGGATCACGCACACCATGTCTATCGTCGCAAACGAGGTCGGCTTCGTCATCGGGGCCGACACCCACGCCCGCACGCATACCCTCGCGATCATTGACGCAACCACCGGCGCGAGGACCGCGTCGGATACGTTCCCCGCCACGAACGCCGGGATGGCGCGCGCGGTGAACTGGATCGCCAAGCGCACCACGACACCCGCCTCGACGCTCGTCGTCATCGAGGGCATCGGCTCATACGGTGCCCGCCTGGCGCGCGCTTGTCATGACGGCGGCTATCGCGTCGTCGAACCCTTCGCCACGCCCGCGGCAGCGCGCCACGGCCGGGGCAAGAGCGACGACATCGATGCCGAGCTCATCGCCCGCTCCGTCCTCGGGGCCGACATCGACCGACTGCGCGATCCACGCGACGACACAGGTGTACGAGGGGCTTTGCGCGTCCTAGTCAGCGCCCGCGAGTTGATGAACACCGAACGCACTCGCGCGATCAACGCCCTCACCGCGCTCGTGCGCACGGTCGACCTCGGTATCGACGCCCGTCGTTCGCTGAGCCGCACCCAGTTCGAAACTATCGCCGGTTGGCGCACCCGTAGCGAGGGCCTCGCGATCGCCACAGCACGATACGAGGCAACCCGGCTCGCTCGGCACGTCCTCGCCTGCGATGTCGAACTCGCGGCCAACCGCGAGCAGATCACCGCGCTCGTGGCGGCCAGCGACGGCGCTCACCTGCTCGAACTTCCCGGCATCGGCCCGATCAACGCCGCGGTCTTGATCGCCGCGTGGTCGCACGACGGCCGCATCCGTTCCGAAGCGGCGTTCGCGGTCCTATCGGGCACGAGCCCGCTTCCAGCGTCCTCCGGAAACACCAACCGCCATCGCCTCAACCGCGGCGGCGACCGCCGCCTCAACCGAGCACTGTCCTCGATCACGCTGACACGGATGTCCCACCACGAGCCCACCCGCGCCTACGTCGAACGACGCCGCGCCGAGGGACTATCGACCAAGGAGATCCGCCGCTGCCTCAAGCGATACATCGCCCGACAGGTCTACCGGCAACTCCACCACTCCGAGGCCTTGACATGACATAGAAGCATCCTGAGTTTCGTTCCGCTCAGTTTCCCTGTCCGGCAGGTACCGGCTGGGGTGATTCGAGGTCAGCGTAGTAGGCCTCTTCGACCTCGAGTGGTGTCCGCATCCCGAGCTCGCCGTGCAGGCGCTGGTTGTTCCACCACCACACGTACGCAAGGGTCGCGAGCTCGACCTGCTCGACGGTTCGCCAGGGGCCGCGCTGGCGGATCAGCTCGGTCTTGTAGAGGTTGTTGATCGCCTCGGCGAGGGCGTTGTCGTAGCTGTCGCCCACGGTTCCCGTCGAGGGCTTCGCGCCGAGCTCGACGACGCGGTCGGTGTAGACCATCGCCATGTAGTTCGAGCCGTGGTCCGAGTGATGCGTCAGCCCGCTCAGGTCGCCGCCGGCGTCCCACGCGGCCATGTCGAGCGCCTGCAAGGGCAGGATCTCGGCCTTCAGGGTCGACGCGACGGTCCAGCCCACGATCCTGCGTGAGAAGACGTCAGTGACGAACGCGACGTAGGCGAAGCCGGACCACGTCGCGACGTAGGTGATGTCAGCGACCCATAGCCGCCGTGGCGCGTCGGCCGCGAAGTGCCGATTGACGAGGTCCCGCGGCAGCGCCGCCTTCGGATCGCTCTTGGTCGTGAAGACGCGCTTGGACTTCTTCACGCCGCGCACGCCGGCGGCGCGCATGAGGCGTTCGGTCTGGTCGCGTCCGATGTCCCATCCTTGCCGGCGCATCAGCGCGTGCATCTTGCGACGCCCGTACACGCCGTAGTTCTCTGCGTGCAGGCGGGCGACCTCGGGGATGAGCAGGTCGTCACGCAGTTGCCGTGCCGACGGCGTGCGCGTCTTTGCTGCGCGGTAGCCACGCGACGTGAGGAAGCCATGGACTGCCCGTCTGAGGACGCGGCAGATGAGCTCAACCCCGAACTGATCCCGATGTTCGTCTATGAACCGGATCATGTCGGTCAGGGGCGGTCGAGCTCCTTGGCGAAAAACACGCTCGCGGCTTTGAGGATCTCGTTGGCCTTGCGCAGCTCGGCGTTCTCACGCTTGAGGCGCTTGATCTCCTCGGCCGCATCGCTGGGCACGCCAGGCTTAACGCCGGCGTCGACCTCGAGGCGGCGATGCCACACGCGGAGCGTCTCGGGGCTCATCCCCAGCAGCCCGGCGACGTGCCGCACCGCGCTCCACAAGTTCGGGTGATCCGGCAACGCCTCCGCGAGCATCCTCAGCGCGCGCTCACGCATCTCCGGGGTGTAACGAGTCATGGGTTCCATCCTTGTCGATAGGACGGAACAAAACTCAGACCGATTCAGATCGCTGTTCGGTCATTGGCGTGGGAAGTGGCGCGTCCGGGTCTGCTCGAGAAGAGGCTGACTCCGCGCCCGTACGCGGATTGCGCTCTGTCGACGGCGCGGCCGCACCGTACGCGGACCCCGCCTGGTCGCAGCCTTGCGCGGCCGCGCTCCGTGGGAAATCGCGCCGACCGCTGTGGGAAACGGACATCCGCCCCGCTTGATACGGGCGGCCTACCAGGGCCGACGGAATTGCCCGAACCGGCCACCATGTGATGTCTCACGACATCGTGAACGGGTGAACCCCCAGTGATGGGGGTTCACCCGTTTTTGCGTTGGTAGCCGTGGCTGGGGTCGAGGGCTGTCTTGGCCGGTTCCGGGCATGCTTTCGCCTCCGGCTCCGGCGGGTCCGGAAGCGAGTCGCGCTACTCGGTTCCGGAGGGTCGCCCTCCATGCGACAGCACCCCAGAAGTGGGGGCTTGCAACTCGCCGTACTCGTGAGATAGCAGGAGGGATGCGCTCTCGAGAGGAACCTATGTCGCTATTGCCTCCCAGCTCCCGGGTCGCTATCTTGTGCCTCGCAGGCCCTACTGGGGGGGGTCGGCCCGCTCGAGGATGAGCGGATTGACGAAGGAGCAAGTCAGCGTGAAGAGAAACCTGCGTGTGGGCATTGCCGTATCGACGGCATGCCTCGTGATCTTCGGCGGCGGCACCGTTGCGAACGCGGTAGCGTTCGCGACGGCGACCTCGCCGTTGACCCTCAGCGAGGATGGTGCGAACCTCGCCCAGGCTCGGGGCGAGATCGTCCCAAAAACGTGGCAGACGTTCGAGTATGACTCCGCCTACCAGCGTGACACGAGGTCGAACGGTAACGGCGTGTTCACCAAGGTCGACACCGACTACTTCGCCAGGGAGTACGGCATTTCGGGCAACCTCCTGGGCTACTTCAACAACTACAACGTCGAGCGCGTGCGCACCAAGGCGACCTCCTCGGCGGCCTGGACCCGCCAGACGGACGTCACGAAGACGGTGGTGGGCACGGATCTCACCGAGGATCTGCTGGGACAGTCGCACGTCGTCGACGTGCGGATCTGCGAGGATCGAGGAGTCCTACGCGCTGACCCGTGCAAGACCACGTCGCTCACGTTCAGCCACTGACGGCTGCCGCAGAAGGATAGGAAGCACATGCTCACGGTGTCGGGCGTTGCCCATACGTATGGAGGTGTGGTGGCGCTCGACGCTGTGAGCATCGCGGTGGCCGGGGAGCGCATCGGTCTGGTCGGGGTGAACGGTGCGGGGAAGACCACCCTGCTCTCCGTCGCAGGCGGTGCGCTCAAGCCCACGAGCGGCGACGCCGCCATCGGCGGTGCGTCGCTGTACAGCCGAGCCTCGCGCCGTGTCGCACTTCGCAGGGTCGCGCTCATGCCGCAGAGCCTCGCCCTCCCATCGCACCTGACCGCGCTCGAAGCGGTCGCCTATCTCACGTGGATGCGAGGCGCGCGTTGGCGTGATGCCACCCGGGCCGCGCACATGGCGCTCGTGGATGTGGGTCTTGCAGACCGCGTCGGTACACGTATTCGAACGCTCTCGGGAGGCATGCATAGGCGGATCGCGCTCGCGCAAGCGATCGCCCTCGACCCTGAGGTGCTCCTGCTTGACGAGCCCACCACTGGTCTCGACCCGCAGCATCGGCGCGAGATCCTTGACCTTGTCGCAGGCCTCGACCATGAGCTTGTTATGAGCAGCCACCTCATCGAAGACGTGGCAACCATCTGCTCGCGCGTGGTGGTGCTTCATAGGGGGCGCGTCGTGTTCGACGGCACCACAGAGCAGCTGCGCACGCTGGCTCCCGACAGCGCGTCGCCACGCGCGCTCGAGGACGCCTTCCTCGCCGTCGTCGACGCCGCGAAGGTGCCATGAGCGCAGGACTCGTGGGCTTCACCGCGCGGCGGTCGAGCGCGCTGTGGATGCTTCTTCCCTACATCGCGGTCGAGGCATATGTCGCCTCGAGCCGCGACACGTGGACGCAGTCGAGCTTGGCGGCGGTGAACTGGGTCTCAGGCGCGTTGCTGCTGACCACGCCGCTGATCGTCGGTGCCACGGCGTTCGACGCGTGGCGGTTCCATCACGGTCAGTGGCGCGACGACCTGCTGCAAACTCTGCGCGCGCACCGTTCGGCGGGCGCGTTGTGGCTGGCGCACGGGGCGAGCGCGCTGCTGGCATGGCTCGTCGGTTGCGTGGTTGCGGTGGCGATGACGAAGAGGAACGGAGCGTCGATCGAGGTGAGCCTCACCATGCTGGCTCACCCCATCGTGGTGATCCTGTTCGCTGCGGCAGTCGGCGTCACCGCGGGCATGCTCGTGCCGCGCTTGTGGATTCCGGCCGCGGCGGGGTTCGGCTACTTCTGCCTGGCGGTCCTCGCGGAGAACTACGGTCCGTACCGCAGGTTCATCGTTACCCTCGGGTTCCCTGCGTGGACGCCGTACACGAGCCTCGACGGCGTGCTCGTGTGGCTCAAGTGCGCGGGGTTGCTTCTCTTCGTGGCCGCAGGCATTGCCGTGTGGCGCACGTTCGGCCTGCCACGAGGCCTGCGGCGCTCGCCCTGGCGAGCGGCAATGGTGATGGGCGGGGGCGGAGCGGTCGTGCTCGCCGTCGCCGCCGGGATGCAGGACCCTGGGAGCAACGGAATTGTGGGGTCGGAGCCGGACCTGTCGTGCGTCGGTGCGGCGACGCAATATTGCACCTCGGAGCCGCCTGCGGCCGCTCAGCGCTCGGCGAGCAAGATAGATCAGACATTCGCGTCGCTAGTCGAGTGGGGAATCGTCGCGCCGACGCGGTATGTCGACGATCGCGCCATCAGCGAGCCTGATCCCGACGTCGGGTTGTGGGCCGTCGACCCCGCCTACCTGGAGGACGACGGGTCTCCCGGCATCGACGCCGTGGCGTTGACGCTTTCTCGGCCCGCCGCGTGCGAGGCCTACTTCTCCGACATTCCAAGCGCCGATGGCGAGCGCATCCTCACCGCGAGCGCCTACGTCGACGAGTGGGTGCGCGCACGCGTCACGTTCGGTTCGGACGAATCGGCGGCCGAAGCGGCTTGGGACGCCCGGGATGCGGGGATCGGCTGGGGGGAGATCAGCGTCGCGATTCCGTCGCTGTACCGGGCCCTCGCCGCGTGCGATGCCTCCCAGCTTCCGGCAGTGCTGCCGTGATCCGGGTCGCACTGAAGGCCGCGCGCCTCGTCCCACTCGTCGTCGCTGCGGCGGTCGCCGCGGTCGTTGGGCACCTGTCGCAGGGAGCGTTGCTCGACACGCCCGTGCTTCCTCAGGGCATTCCGGCGAGCTGGCTCGTGGTGATGGTGAGCGCGCTCCTCTTCAGCGTCGCGATCCGTTCTCCGTGGGACTCATACGCGGCGTCGTTGCGAAGGCCTGTGGTGGTGCAGGCGCTGACGGTCGGCATCGGCTTGGCGCTTTCCTTCGGTGCGTACGCGCCGCTGCTCGTGGCAGCGCGACGGACCTCGGAGCACGTCGCGTGGGTGCTTCTCCTCAGCATTGGTGCGGTCGCCGCCGCCATCGATGCGCGGCTGGCGTGGATGCCGGTACTCCTCGTGGGACTCGTCCTCGAGGCCGCGAACAACCTGGGTCGCGGGCAGGTCGAGCTGTGGCTCGCCGGTCACGCGACGGAGGTGACGTGGATCGCGGCGCTGTTCCTGTGCGCGGGCGTGGCCGGGGTCCTCGCGCGCGCCCGCGACGCCAGGTGGTATCGCTAAATGGCGGCTGCCGAGGATCGGACTGCGGCCGGGCGCCGCTGCCGTGTGCCGACCCGCGGGAGATCGTTCGACCGGCCGCGAGAGACGGACATCCGACCTTGGGTGGCGCCCCAGGTCCAGGGCCATTCCGTACAGCCGACCACAGGAGAAGGCCCCCGAGAGACCTCGGGGGCCTTCTTGCATCCCCGGCCCGGGCATCGTCCTGACGCGCGCGTCGGTCGCACCGCGGCCCCGATCGCAGGCTCTTCGGGAGACCGCCCGCGATCCCGGTCGGCGCTGCTCGGCACGCGGGTGGTCTCGGAACTGGCGCGCGTGCCGGGTCAAGGGACGCGGAGGCTAGTGACCGCCCGCCGCGATGTAGGCGATCGCCCCGACGATCGCGAGCACCACCACTCCGAAACACGCCGCTGAGGCCAGCCTGCGCGCGGGCAGCACCCGGCCATCGACATCGCGCGCACCGGGCCCCGCGAGGGCCCGCACTCCCAGCGCGAAGAGCGTGGGCAGGCCGGCGCCCACCACGAGTCCCATGAGGACCACGTTGGCGAGGGCGCCCCACTCGACGAATTCACCCATGACCGTGCCCCCTACAGCTCGCGCTCACGGTCCGCGGGGACCGTCATGAGCGAAGGATCGTGATCGACGACCGACTCGGCCAGGATCGACTCGTTGTCGTCCGCCGGCTCCCAGTCGTCGTTGACGTTGTGGTGTCCCACCGGGTGGCGGCGCGACCATGCCCAGATCACCCATGCGATGACCACGAGCGCGGCGAACACCACGTAGGACCCTGCGGTGCCGCCCACGAGCACGTCCAGCCCGTACGCGGCGGCGCCCACCACGGCCGCGGCGGGAACGGTGATGAGCCAGGCCAGGAACATCCGGCCCGCGACCGACCAGCGCACCTGCGCACCACGCATGCCCACGCCGGAACCCAGGATCGAGCCGGTCGCGACATGGGTGGTCGACAGCGAGTAGCCGAAGTGGCTCGACAGCAGGATCACCGCGGCCGATGACGTCTCGGCGGCCATGCCCTGCCGCGACTCCAGCTCCACGAGGCCTTTGCCCAGCGTGCGAATCACGCGCCAGCCACCCAGATAGGTGCCGATCGCCATGACGAGCGCGCACGACAGGATCACCCAGAACGGCACTCCGGAGTCCGCGGGCACGGCGCCCGCCGCGATCAGCGCGAGCAGGATGATGCCCATCGACTTCTGCGCGTCATTCGTGCCGTGCGCGAGCGAAACCAACGACGCGGACCCGATCTGGCCCCACCGGAACAGCCGGTCGTTGGTCTCCTGCGGGACGTCGCGAGTGATCCGGGCGACCAGCCACGTCGCGACCGATCCCACCAGGATCGCGACCAGCGGCGCCACGAGCGCGGGGATGAGCACCTTGCCCACCACGCCGGCCCACTGCACGCCGCCGGTGCCGGCCGCGGCCAGCACGGCTCCCACCACGCCGCCGATCAGCGCATGCGAGGAGCTGGACGGGATCCCGAACAGCCACGTCACCAGGTTCCACACGATTCCGCCCACCAGTCCGGCGAGCACCACGTCGAGAGTGACCACCCCGGCATCGACGATTCCCTTGGCGATCGTGGCGGCCACGGCGAGCGAGAGGAACGCTCCCACGAGATTGAGGGATGCGGACAGCAGCACCGCCTGCTTGGGCTTGAGGGCCCGCGTGGCGATCGAGGTTGCCATCGCGTTGCCGGTGTCGTGGAAGCCGTTGGTGAAGTCGAACGCGAGAGCGGTCGCGACAACAACCGCGAGGAGGAGGGGCTCGGTCGCCGCACTATTGTGGGGCCTCCGCGGAGTTCTCGCGTGGGCATAGGGTCACAAGGCTTCCGTCAGGACGCGGTGACGTCCCCGTCGACGTAGAGCCAGCGCCCGTCGACCCGCATAAACCGGCTCGTCTCACGGTGCGCGCCCATCGAGATCGCGCCCGTCGCGTAGTGCGCGACGAAGGTGACCGTCCCGGTGTCGTCGTCCTCACCGCCGCCTGTGGCGGACAGCACCTCGAGCGCGCGCCATTGCACATCCTCGAACTCCGACTCCAGGTCGAGCGGGCGCGTAGACGGGTGCCAGGTGCGCGCGAGATGCGCCGCGTCGCGGCGCACGAAGGCGCAGTAGCGCGACCGCATGAGGGCCTCCGCGGTGGGGGCGTCGGCCTCGCCGCGCAGGTACGGGCGGCAGCAGTCGGGGAACGATGCGCCGCTTCCGCACGGGCACAGGGCCGCCATCAGCGCGTCCCGCCCGGCCGGCCCAGCGCCTCGGCGACCGCGGCCGCGAAGCCATCCACGTCATCGTCCCCCGTGTCCCATGCGCACATCCAGCGCGCCTCGACGGTGTCGGGGGCGGCGCCGGGCTGCCAGTCGTAGAAGCGGAAGCGCTCGCGCACCGCGTCGGCGGCGGCGCGTGGGAGCTCGACGAACACGGCGTTGGCCTCGGTCTTCTGCGTGAAGCGGATCTCGCCCGCGGCCGCGAGCGGGGCGAGGGTCGCCCTCAGCCGTGCGGCCATCGCGTTCGCGTGGCGCGCATTGCGCAGCCACAGGGGGTCGCCCGCCGCGTCCGTCGAGGTGAGCAGCGCCGTGAGCTGCGCCGAGACGTAGCGCATCTTCGAACCCAACTGCATGGTCTGCTTGCGCAGGTAAGGGATGTCGTGCGCGAGCGTGTCGCGCAGGTCGGGAGCGAGCACCACGACGGCCTCGCCCAGCATCGCCCCGTTCTTGGTGCCGCCCAGGCTGAGGATGTCGGCGCCGGCCGCGGCCTGCGAGAGCGACACGCCCAGCGCCGCGGCCGCATTCGCGAGGCGCGCGCCATCCAGGTGCACGCGCATGCCCAGGGCGTGCGCGGCATCGGCGAGCGCGCGCTGATCCTCGAGGCTGTACACCGTCCCCAGCTCCGTCGACTGGGTGATGGACAGCACCACGGGCTGCGCGCGGTGCTCGTCGCCCAAGTCTCCCAGGTAGCGCTCGAGTTGCGCGGGGCGCAGCCGGCCATCCGTGGACGGCAGGGTCAGCACCTTGAGGCCGCCCACGCGCTCGGGGGCGCCGTTCTCGTCGACGTGGATGTGAGCGTGCTCCGAGGCCACCACGCCGCCCCACCGCGGGCTGATGGCCATGAGCGAGACGATGTTCGCTCCCGTGCCGTTGAAGACCGGGAAGCCGAGCGCATGCTCGCCGAAGGTCGCGGCGATCGCGGCGTCGAAGGCCGCGGTGGCGGCGTCCGCCCCATACGCGACGTCGTGGCCGCCGTTCGCGGCGATGATCGCGGCGATCACCTCGGGGTGGACGGACGCGTAGTTGTCGGAGGCGAAGTGGACCTGGTTCACCTCAGGATCATGGCACGCCGGCGCTACAGTTCGCGGACCCAGCGCGTGCCGCGGGTCTGGAATCCCATGCGCCGCAGGTACTCGCGGTCAAGCGCCTCGTGCGTGTCGATCTCGACGCGACGGAAGCCGGCCTGCTTGAGCGCCCCCGAGTCACGATAGACGAACTCGCCCGGCGTGAAGTCGCGGAATCTCGGCTTGACCCAGTCGAGCTCGACCAGTCCCGTGCCCGCGCCCTCGTTGCGCACGGCGACCACGCCGACGGCCTCGTCGCCCCTCGTGATGAGAAAGGTCGCGCGCCTGCCGTCCTGCGACATCGCCCGCGCGGCGAAGCTGGGCTGATGCGCCGCGATGTCCTGCGCATGCGTCGCGAGCACGTGCTGAAGGAACGGGTCCTCGGGGCCCACCGCGAGCACCTTGTAGACGTCGGTGTCGTGGCGCTCGCGATACAGGCGGGTGAGCCAGTACGCGTTGATGATGACGATCGCGCCGTTCATCGCCGCGAACGGCCAGATCTCGAACAGCACGTTGTAGGCGGTCGCGATCACCGAGCCGGCAAAGTTCATCCACCGGAACCGCAGCACCCGCGCCTGCGTGAGCGACCACACGATGAGGATCGATCCGACCCAGCCGATGATCTCGATGACGGTCTGCATTCCCCCAGCGTACGGGCGCAGCGGCGGCGGCGTGGGAGGGGACGATGCGCGGGTGAGGCGGCGCGTCCGGCGTAGGCTCGGCGGGTGGCTGAGTCGGTGCGGGTGGACGCGTGGGTGTGGGCCGTGCGCCTGTACAAGACGCGCTCGCAGGCCACCGCCGCCTGTCGGGCGGGGCACGTGCGCGTCAACGACGAGCGCGCCAAGCCCGCGGTGCGGGTGAGCGCCGGCGACAGGGTTGAGGTGCGTGGCGGAGAGCGCGTGCGGATCGTCGAGGTGACGCAGCTGCTCGCCAAGCGCGTGGGCGCGCCCGTAGCGGCGGCCGCGTACATCGATCACAGCCCTCCCCCTCCGCCCAAGGAGCTCGCGTCGCCGTTCGGCCAGCGCGAGCGGGGTGCCGGACGGCCCACCAAGCGCGAGCGCAGGCAGATCGACAGGCTGCGGGGGCGGTCGGGGGTCTAGCGGGGGCCCCGGCCGGTGCCGGGGCCGGTGCCGGGGCCGGTGCCGGGTGTCGGTGCCGGCGCTCCGCCCGCGCGGGCCTTGGCATCATGGAGGCATGCCCTCACCGCTTCGCATCATGACCGTCTGCACCGGCAACATCTGCCGCTCTCCCATGGCGGAGGTGGTCCTCAAGGCGCGGCTTGCGGAGGCTGGCCTCGGCGACCGCGTCGAGGTGACCTCCACCGGCGTGAGCGATGAGGAGCACGGCAGGCCGCTCGACCGGCGCGCCGCCGCGGTGCTCCGGGAGGCCGGTTACCAGGTGCCTCGCAGGGCCGCACGGCAAGTCACGCGCGCGGACCTGGGCGCGAGCGATCTCGTCCTTGCCATGACCTCGGCCCACGCGCGCCGGCTCCGGTCACTCGATCCGGAGGCGCCCATCCGCCTGTACCGCGAGTTCGACCCCGCGGCACAGGGCCCGGCGCTCGACATCGACGACCCCTGGTACGGCACCTCCGAGGACTTCCGGGTGACGCTCGCGCAGGTCGAGGCGGGAGTCGACGGGATCCTCGCCCACGTGCGCGAGGCGCTCGCGGACCGCGCACGCCTCGCTAGCGGTTCTGCGTGACGGGACGCGCCCCCCAGATCCGGTCCAGGTAGTCCTGGATCGAGCGGTCCGAGCTGAAGAAGCCGGTGCGCGCGACGTTGAGCACCGCGGAGCGGCTCCACGCCTCGTGGTCCGCGTACGCGGCGTCCACGCGCGACTGCGCGTCCATGTACGAGCGGAAGTCCGCGAGCGCCATGAAGCGGTCGCGCTCGGTGAGGCTCGCGAAGATCGACGCCACCGCGCCGCCGCGCTCTCCGCCCGTGAACACGCCGGAGGCGAGCAGGTCGAGCGCGGCCTTCAGCTGGGGGTCGGACTCGTAGTACGCGCCGGGATCGTAGCCGCGTGCGGACAGGTCCGCCGCCTCGGGCTCGGTCATGCCGAAGAGGAAGAAGTTCTCGTCGCCCACGAGCTTGCGGATCTCGACGTTCGCGCCGTCGTCGGTGCCCACCGTGAGGGCGCCGTTGAGCGCGAACTTCATGTTGCCCGTGCCCGACGCCTCCTTGCCCGCGAGCGAGATCTGCTCGGACAGGTCCGCGGCGGGCACGAGGTCCTCCGCGAGCGTCACGTTGTAGTTCGCGGGGAAGGCGACCTTGAGTCGGCCCTGGAGCGAGGCGTCCGCGTTGATCGTGGCACCCACCGCGTTGATGAGCGCGATGGTCTCCTTGGCGCGCACGTATCCCGGCGCGGCCTTGGCGCCGAACACGAACGTACGTGGGGTGACCGCGTCGAGCGGGATGCGTCCCGAGGTGATGCCCTCGTAGAGCGACACGATGTGCAGCAGCTTGAGGCTCTGTCGCTTGTACTCGTGCAGGCGCTTGACCATCGCGTCGACCATCGCGTCTCCCGCGATCTCGATGCCGTCACGCGCGAGGAGCACGTCCGCGAAGTGGCGCTTGTTGGCGGCCTTGATCTCGCGGAAGCGGCGGCGGAACTCGGCGTCGTCCGCGAGCGGCTCGAGGCCCCGCAGCTGCTCGAGGTCGGTGATCCAGCCGTCGCCGATCGCCTCGGTGATGAGCCCCGACAACCCCGGGTTCGCGAGGCGCACGAAGCGACGGGGGGTCACGCCGTTGGTGACGTTGGTGAACTTGCCCGGCCACATCTGCGCGAAGTCGTGCAGCACCTTGTCCGCGAGCAGCTGCGAGTGCAGCTCCGCGACGCCGTTGACCTTGAAGCCCGCGACGGTCGCGAGGTGTGCCATGCGCACCGCACGCTCGGGCTGCTCCGCGATGATCGACATGCGCCGCACGCGCAGCTCGTCCCCGGGGAACGCGGCGCGCACCTCCTCGATGAACTCCTCGTTGATCCGGTAGATGATCTCGAGGTGGCGCGGCAGCAGGCGGCCCAGCAGGTCGACGGACCACACCTCGAGCGCCTCGGGCAGGAGCGTGTGGCACGTGTAGGCGAACACCTTCTGGGTCACGGCCCAGGCATCGGCCCAGTCCCACCCGCGCTCGTCGACGAGGATGCGCATGAGCTCGGGCACCGCGATCACCGGGTGCGTGTCGTTGAGCTGCCACGTGATGCGGTCGGGGAGGCGGTGCAGGTCGAAGTCCGCGGGAAGCACCGTCTCGAGGAAGTCGCGCAGCGAGGCCGCGACAAAGAAGTACTGCTGCTGCAGGCGCAGTTCCTTGCCCTGCGGCGTGGAGTCCTCGGGGTAGAGCACCTTGGAGATGTTCTCCGCGAACGTGCGTGCGCGCACGGCCTCGGCGTAGTCGCCGGCGTTGAAGATCTGCAGGTCGAACTCGTGCGTCGCGCGCGCGCTCCACAGGCGCAGCGTGTTGACGCGTCCGTTGCGGTAGCCGGGCACCATGTAGTTGTAGGGCACCGCGGCGACACGCCAGTCGGGCACCCAGGTGCGCGCGCCATCGTTGCCGCCCTCGGCCTCGACCGTGTGGCCTCCAAAGGAGACCTCGACCGCGTGCTCGGGGTGCGGCAGCTCCCACGGCGATCCCAGGCGCAGCCACGTGTCCGGCTTCTCGACCTGAGCGCCGTCCTCGAAGGTCTGACGGAAGATGCCGTACTCGTAGCGGATGCCGTAGCCGACGGACGGCACGTTGAGGGTTGCGAGGGAATCGATGAAGCATGCCGCGAGGCGGCCCAGGCCGCCGTTGCCCAGGCCGGGCTCGATCTCGAGGGCGCGCAGCTCGTCGAGGTCGACGCCCAGCGCGCGCAGCGACTCGTTCGCGATCTCATCGAGATCGGCCGCGAGCATCGCGTTCTCGAGCTGGGGCCCCAGCAGGAACTCCGCGGACAGATACGCGACGGTCTTCGCCTGGTCGCGGTACTGGTTGCGCAGCGTCTCGAGCCACCGGGTGGTGAGGTAGTGACGCACGGTGCGCGACAGCGCGAGGTACTTGTCGTTGGCCGATGCTCGGTCCAGGTCGACGCCCTGGCCGAAGTTGAGTTCGCGCAGGAACTCGCGGGTGAAGCTCTCGACGGTGTGCTCACGGGCGGCCACGGGGGGCGTGTTCTCGATCACGAGGACAATGTACGCGCTTGCATGGGGAGTCGTCGCGCACCTTCGTCCTAGGCGCACGCATCGTGCGCGACGCGTCTCGAAGGAGGGGGTTCGGCACGTGGCGCGCCGCCGCCGCGCTCGCGGCTGGCCTAACCCACACGCTACACGGCACAATGGCCCCCATGCGCGGAATCATTCTCGCGGGCGGCTCCGGCACGCGCCTGCACCCCATCACCATGGGGATCTCGAAGCAGCTGGTCCCGGTCTACGACAAGCCGATGATCTACTACCCGTTGTCGACCCTGCTGCTCGCGGGCATCCGCGAGGTGCTCATCATCTCGACTCCGCACGACCTTCCTCAGTTCCAGCGTCTGCTGGGCGACGGGTCGCGCTTTGGCATCACCCTCGAGTACGCCGAGCAGCCCGAGCCGAACGGACTGGCCCAGGCCTTCGTGATCGGTGCCGACTTCATCGGCGACCAGCCGGTCGCACTTGTCCTCGGCGACAACATCTTCTACGGGCCGGGACTGGGCCTGCACCTGCAGCGCTTTGAGGAGATCAAGGGCGGCGCGATCTTCGCGTACCGCGTCGCGGACCCGCGCGCGTACGGCGTGGTCGAGTTCGACGCGGACGGGCGCGCGCTGTCACTTGAGGAAAAGCCCGAGCACCCGCGCTCTCACTTCGCGGTGCCGGGTCTGTACTTCTATGACAACGAGGTCGTGGAGATCGCGCGGTCGATCAGCCCCTCGCCTCGCGGCGAGTACGAGATCACGGACATCAACCGTCACTATCTGGAGCGCGGCCTCCTTCAGGTCGAGGTGCTTCCGCGTGGCACCGCATGGCTCGACACCGGGACGTTCGAGTCGCTGCTCGAGGCCAGCCAGTTCGTGCACGCGGTCGAGCGTCGTCAGGGGCTCAAGATCGGATCGCCGGAAGAGATCGCGTGGCGCAGGGGCTTCTTGACGGACGCCGACCTCCGCGAGCGCGCGGAGGCGCTCACGAAGTCGGGCTACGGCGACTACCTCCTGACCTTGCTGGACCAGGACGCGAAGGGAGAGCCTTCATGAGGCTGCTGGTCACCGGTGGTGCCGGGTTCATCGGTGCGAACTTCGTGCGCCTCACTCTCGCGGAGCGCCCCGACGTCGATGTCACCGTCCTCGATCTGCTCACCTACGCGGGAAACTCGGCGTCGTTGCCGGAGGACCCGCGCGTCACGCTGGTGAAGGGAGACGTCGCGGACCCCGAGGTGGTCGACTCGCTGGTGCGCGATGCCGATGCCGTGGTGCACTTCGCCGCGGAGTCGCACAACGACAACTCGCTCGACGAGCCATGGCCGTTTGTGCACACCAACATCGTGGGCACCTTCCACCTGCTCGAGGCGGCGCGCCGGCACGGGGTGCGCTTCCACCACATCAGCACGGACGAGGTCTTTGGCGACCTGCCGCTCGGCACGCCCGAGCGATTCACGCCCGACACTCCGTACAACCCGAGCTCGCCGTACTCGTCGACCAAGGCGGGTGCGGACCTGCTCGTCCGCGCGTGGGTGCGCTCCTTTGGCCTCGAGGCGACGCTCTCGAACTGCTCGAACAACTACGGTCCGTACCAGCATGTCGAGAAGTTCATCCCGCGCCAGATCACGACGCTCCTCGACGGCGGTCGCGCCAAGCTGTATGGCGCGGGCCTCAACGTGCGCGACTGGATTCACGTCGACGACCACAACCGCGCGGTGTGGGCGATCCTCGAGCGCGGCAAGATCGGCCAGACGTACCTCATCGGGGCCGATGGCGAGATGGACAACCGGACCGTGATCTCCACGCTGCTCGAGATCATGGGCCGCGAGGCGGATGACTTTGACCACGTGCCCGACCGGCCGGGCCACGACCTCCGCTACGCGATCGACGCCTCGTTGTTGCGTGACGAACTCGGGTGGGAGCCCGAGCACCGCGACCTGCGCGCCGGGCTCGTCGCGACCGTCGACTGGTACCGCGAGCACGAGCCGTGGTGGCGCGCGCAGAAGCTCGAGACCGAGTTGCGGTACCAGCGCCTGGGTCGGTAGCGCCGCCGCGTTAGGAGACGATGCCGTGGAACAGGGCGCGGTAACCCGCGCCCACCGCGTCAATCGAGTAGGTCTGGGCACGCTCACGCGCCGCCGCGCCGAGTGAGGCGCGCAGTTCCGCGTCCTCCGCGACCACCTCGATGGTGCGGGCGAGCGCGGCGACGTCACCAGGCGGCACCAAGGCGCCCGAGTGGCCCTCCTCGATCGCCTCGTTGAGTCCGGGCAGGTCCGAGGCGATCACGGCGCAGCCGGCTCCCATGGCCTCGAGCATCGCGACGGGCAGCCCGTCCTGGTCGCCCGTCGATGCGCGGCGGGAGGGGAACACCGCGATCGCCGCCTGATCGTACTGCGCGTTGAGTTCCGCGCGGCCCAACTGTCCCAAGAACTTCACTGGCAGACCCGCCGCGGCCGCCTCGAGTGTGGCTCGCTCGGGGCCATCGCCCACGATCACGAGCTCAAGCCGCGACTGGGCGGCCCGCAGCGCGGCCAGGAGGACGTCGAAGCCCTTCTTCTCGACCAATCGACCCACGGCGAGGACCCGCACCGGATGCCTGCGCGACGGCGGCGCGACCTCGCGCGCGGTCGTGGCCTCGAGCGTCGCCAGCCGCGCGCCCATGGGCATCACATGCGTGGTGGCGGGGTCGGCGCCCAAAGCGATGGCGCGCTCCCTCATGTCTTCGTTCATCACGGTGACCGCACGCGCGTGCCGGAGCGCCCGGCGCTTGAGGGCCGTCGCCGCTCCGTTCTCGAGCGCATAGAGGTCTCCTCCGAGCGTCGTGATGACCAGCGGCACGGAGCGGGCCACGCCGGTCGCGACCACTCCCTGCGGGATCACCCAATGCGCGTGGATGGCATCGGGCCGGAACTCCCTCACCTGCGAGCGCACCGCCCAGGCGAGGCCGGCGAGCAGCGGGGGCACCTGCATGAGGCGTGAACGCTTGGCGCGCACGTTCTCCAGAATCGCGCCGTCGGCGAGGTCCTCCCAACGGCGCGGGAAGTAGCGGTAGCGGATGACCTCGACGCGATCGTCGAGTCGCGTGCGCGCCGGAGCACCGGGAACCGCGGGCGCGAGGATGCGCACCTCGAAGTCCTGGGCAAGCTGAGCGGACAGGTCCGCGACGAATGCCGGGGTCCCGTCGCCCTCTCTCGCCGGCATCGTCGACGTCAAGATGAGCAGGCGCCGGGAGGCCATAGGATGAGATCCAATCTGAAAGGACACGACGGTTGCGCAAATCATACGACGTGGCCGTGGTGGGAGCGCGGGGCTTCCTTGGCGGCCCGATCTCTCGGGAACTCGAGCGCCGGGGCCACGCGGTGGCGCGTTTCACCAGGGAGAATCCGCTTCTGTCGGACGGCGTGTGGGCGGACGATGCCGCGCAGGTCCACACGGTCGTGTGGGCGGCGGGGTCGCTCACGCCGGCGCTCGCGCAGCAGCGACCCGACCTGGTCGAGTCCGATCTCGCCGAGTTCGCCGCATGTGTGGAGGCGCTGGCCGCGCAGCCGCGCAGCCCACGCCTCGTGCTGCTGTCGTCGGGCGGCGCGGTCTATGGCCCGCCCCTGCGTCCTCCCTTCCGGGAGGGCGACGTGCCCCATCCGGCCAACGCGTACGGTGCGTACAAGCTCGCTCAAGAGGACATCGTCCATGCCGCCGGCGTGCCCGCGACGCTCGTGCGCCTCGCGAACGCGTACGGCCCGGGCCAGCAGGGCAACGGAGGCCAGGGTGTCCTTGCGATCTGGATGGACGCGGTGCTCGCGGGAGAGCCGATTCGCCTGTTCGGAACCGGCGACGCGCAGCGAGACTTCATCTATGTCGACGACATCGCGGACGCCGTCGCGGCAATCGTCGAGCGTCCCGATGCGCCCACGGTCCTCAACCTCGGATCGGGGCACCCCACCCGCCTCGGCGACCTCGCGGGACTCGTGCGCGACACGGCCGCGCCGCGTGACGCGGTGATCGAGATGGTCGACCCGCGCGCGATCGACCCCGCCTCGACGTGGCTCGACATGTCCCTCGCGCATGAGTCGCTCGGTTGGCGCGCTCGCGTCGAGCTCGAGGACGGGATCGCCCGCATGTGGAGCGCGAGAGTCTCATGAAGCAAGCGCTCCGCTGGGTCTTCCTCGCCGTCGCCACCGCCCTCCTCGCGTGGGCCCTCGTGTCCACCTGGGATGACGTCACGGCCGCATGGCGCTCCCTCACGTGGGGCGCGATCGCGGGCGCCTTCGCGCTCACGCTCGTCGCACTCGTGCTCGCGGCACTGGCGTGGCGTGAGGTGATGCGCGCGGTGGGTCTCGATGCGACCGTCCCCGAGGCGCTGCGCGTCTTCCTGCTCTCTCAGATCGGCAAGTACGTCCCCGGCTCCGTGTGGCCGGTCATCGCGCAGGCCGAGTTCGCGCGCGACCACGGCGTGAGCCGAGCGCGGGCGATGACCGGCTCGCTGGTTGCGATGGTGGTCGGTGCGGTCACCGCGGCGATCGTCGGCACGGTGGGGCTCATCATCTCGGTGCCGGGGGCGCTCGCGGAGTACTGGTGGGTGATCGTGGTGGCGGCGGGCCTCGCGGCGTGCCTCGTGCCGGCCGTGCTCGTGCGGATCGTCGGAGTGGCCTTCCGGATCACCCGCCGGACCGAGCAGCCCGTGCGGATCGGCGCGCGGCCCCTGCTCGCCGCGGTGGGGCTCAACGTGGTGCAGTGGCTGGTGCTGGGCGCGCACGCGTGGCTGCTGCTGCGGGAGCTCGCTCCGGGCACCGACCTCATCCTGGCGACGGGGGCGTTTGCCTTCGCGTGGCTCGTGGGCTTCGTCGTGGTCATTGCTCCTGCGGGTGCAGGGGCGCGCGAAGCAGCGCTGGTGCTCGCGCTCCAGTCCGTGGCGACACAGGGGGCGGCGCTCAGCCTCGCGCTCATCAGCCGGTTCCTCATGACCCTCGCGGACGTGACAGGGCTTGGCGTCGGCTTGGTGATCGGGGCCCTCAGGCGTCGAAACCGGGCGGATCACAATGTTGATGTGACGGACATGTAACGCGCGAGTAAGGATTGGGTGAAGACTCTCCGTCTCCCCCTGCGCGACGTCGCCCTGGGGTCTAGGTTGCGAAGAGGCGCGCCGTGCCACAACGCCGGCCGTCACCGTCACCAAAGGAGAGACAGCATGAATCGTCCCGCGTCGCGGGCGCTAGCCATGGGGGCCGCCGGCGCGGTCGGACTCATGGCGACCGCACTCGCAGTACCCGCGCAGGCTGCCGAGGAGCCCGCCACCACCGAGGTCCAGATCCTGGGCATCAACGACTTCCACGGCCGCATCCTGCCGGACTCCTTTGGCGAGGCCGCAGGTGCCGCGTCACTGGCGACCGCGATCGCCGACCTGGAGGAGGACTACGCCAACTCGGTGTTCGTTGCCGCAGGCGACCTGATCGGCGCGTCGACGTTCGAGAGCTTCATCGCCAAGGACAAGCCCACGATCGACGCGCTCAACGCCGCTGGTCTGGACGTCTCCGCGGTGGGTAACCACGAGTTCGACGGCGGCTACGACGACCTGATCTCGCGCGTGATGGCCCCCTTCGACGCGGAGACCAACCCGCTGGGCGGCGCCGAGTGGAAGTACCTGGGAGCGAACGTGCGCCTCGTGGGTTCGGGTGACCCCGCGCTGCCCGAGACCTGGATTCAGGACTTCGGCGACGTCGAGGTGGGCTTCGTGGGTGTCGTGACCGACGAGACCCCCTCGCTCGTGTCGCCCGACGGCGTGGCCAACCTCACCTTCGAGGAGGAGGCAGTCGCCGCAAACCGCAGCGCCGCCGACCTCGAGGAGGCGGGCGCGGACCTCATCGTGCTGCTGGTGCACGAGGGTGCCCCGACCACCGCTTACGCGGACGCGGTCGACACGTCGAACGACTTCGGTGCGATGCTCGCCGAACTCGACCCGAGCATCGACGCCGTGGTCTCCGGCCACACGCACCTCGCGTACGACCACCGTGTGCCGGTGGCCGAGTGGATCACCGAGGGCCGCGCGGTCACCGAGCGTCCGGTGGTCTCCTCCGGTCAGTACGGCATGAACGTCAACCGCCTGGTCTTCGAGGTCGACGATGTCACGGGCGACGTCGTGGGCTTGTCGACCGAGATTGTCGACCTGTGGGTCGGCGGCGCGGCCGTGTATCCGCAGGACCCCGAGGTCGCCCAGATGGTCGCCGATGCGACCGCCGAGGCCGACATCCTGGGCGCCGAGGTGCTCGGCGAGCTCGAGATGCCGCTGTACCGCGCGCGGACCGCGTCCGGTGCGACGGGTTCCACGCGTGGAGCGGAGTCGACGCTGGGCAACGCCATCGCTGAGGTCCAGCGGTGGGCCACGGCGGGCAACGGCGCCGAGATCGCGTTCATGAACCCGGGCGGACTGCGCGGCGACATGCTCGGCGTGGCCAACGGCACCGGCGACTACCCGAGCGACGTCACCTACAAGCAGGCGGCGGGCGCGCAGCCCTTCGCCAACACGCTCGTGACCATGACGCTCACCGGCGTCCAGCTCGCGGAGGTCCTCGAGGAGCAGTGGCAGCCCGCCGGCTCGTCCCGGCCCTTCCTGCGACTGGGAACCTCCGAGGGATTCGGCTACACCTACGACCCGACGGGCCGCACGATCACGCAGATGTGGGTCGGGGAGGACTTCATCGAGCCCACCGACACCGTCACCGTGGCCGTCAACTCCTTCCTCGCGGCGGGTGGCGACAACTTCACCACGTTCGCCGAGGGCACCGACCGTGCCGACTCGGGCCGCGTCGACCTCAACGCGATGGTCGACTACCTCGCGGAGAACGGCTCGCTCGGCACCGACTACGCCCAGCACGCCATCGGCGTCTCGGGCGACCTCACCCCCTACGAGGGCGGGATGGTCGACCTCGACCTGAGCTCGCTCGCGATGACCGGCCCGGGCGACCTGGTCGACTCGACGGTGACCGTGACGCTCCAGGGTGAGGAGCTCGGCACGTTCCCGGTGGACAACGCGCTGCCGACCGACACGTTCGACGAGCACGGCAAGGCGACCCTCGCCTTCGAGCTGCCCGCTGGCGTGACCGGCGAGCAGATCCTGGTGGTCGAGGGCGACACGACGGGCACGATCTTCCCGATCGTCATCGACATCGTGGAGTTCGGCGACATCTCGACCGACCCGGCCTCGCCCGAGTACAGCGAGCACGCCGAGTCCATCCAGTGGCTCGCGCGCGAGAACATCTCGCAGGGGTGGACGCTGCCCGACGGCACCGTCGAGTTCCGCCCGCTCGCCCTCGCGGGACGCGACGCGCTCGCGGCGTTCATCTACCGCCTCGCGGGAGAGCCCGAGTTCGAGCCGCCGGCGGAGCCGACGTTCTCGGACGTGACTCCCGAGTCGACCGAGTTCTACACGGAGATCGAGTGGCTCGCGGCTCAGGGCATCACGACGGGCTACCCGGACGGCACCTTCCGCCCCACGGCCAAGATCAGCCGTGACGCGGTGGCGGCGTTCCTCTACCGCCTCGCGGGAGAGCCCGAGTTCGAGCCGCCGGCGGAGCCGACGTTCTCGGACGTGACCCCCGAGACCTCCGCCTACTACGTGGAGATCGAGTGGCTCGCCTCGGAGGGCATCACGCAGGGCTGGTCGGACGGCACCTTCCGTGCCACGGCGAAGATCAAGCGCGACGCGATCGCGGCGTTCCTGTACCGCTTCGCCGAGGGCTGGATCGCCTAGTTCGCGGCACCCGCACGATGGCGGGGTCGGGCCTCACGGCCCGGCCCCGCCGTCGCGTCTGGGGTGGAGTGCGCCACATCCTCCCTCGCCACGCTGGCACGATGCGCAACAATGGGCCGGTGACCTCCTTCGCCGACCGCCATATCGGTCCCGACGCGCCGGCCCTCGAGACGATGCTGGCCGCGGTGGGGCAGCCCTCCCTCGACGCGCTCATCGACGCGGCGGTGCCCGCCGCGATCCGCCTCGACGACGTCGTGGTGCTGCCCGAGCCGCGCACGGAGCAAGAGGTGCTCGCGGCGCTGCGGACGATGGCAGGGCGCAACACGGTCGCGGTGTCGATGATCGGCCAGGGCTACTCCGACACGGTGACGCCCATGGCGATTCAGCGTGGAGTGCTCGAGAACCCCGCGTGGTACACCGCCTACACGCCCTATCAGGCCGAGATCTCGCAGGGCCGCCTCGAGGCGATGCTCAACTTCCAGACGTTGGTGTCGGACCTCACGGCACTGCCCGTCGCCGGCGCATCGTTGCTCGACGAGGCCACGGCCGTCGCCGAGGCCATGCTGCTCATGCGCCGGGCTGTCCGCGGTCGCGAGGGCGGCAGGATCGTCCTCGACTCGGAATGCCTGCCCCAAACGATCGCCGTGGTGAGCGCGCAGGCGGAGGCGATCGGGCTGCCTCTCGAGGTGCACGACCTCGGGGACGGCTGGCAGGCCCCTGGCGACCTCGTGGGCGTGGTGATTCAGCAGCCCGGGCAGTCGGGACTCGTGCGCGACGTGACGCCGGTCATCGAAGCCGCCCACGCCGCCGGGGGCCTGGTCACGGTCGCCGCGGACCTCCTGTCGCTGTGTGTGGTCAAGGCGCCAGGGGAACTGGGAGCCGACATCGCGGTGGGCTCGGCGCAGCGCTTCGGTGTGCCGATGTTCTTCGGCGGCCCCCACGCTGCCTTCATCGCGGTGCGCGAGGGGCTCGAGCGCCAGCTTCCCGGTCGACTGGTCGGGGTCTCGGTCGACGCGGACGGCGACGTCGCGTACCGCCTCGCGCTGCAGACGCGCGAGCAGCACATTCGCCGCGACAAGGCGACCTCGAACATCTGCACCGCGCAGGCGCTGCTTGCGATCGTCGCCGGCTTCTACGCGGTCTATCACGGGCCCGAGGGGCTGCGAGAGATCGCGCTGCAGGTGCACACGATGGCGGCGACGCTCGCCGATGCGCTCCGCGCGCGCGGCGTCGCGATCCGCCACGAGCACTTCTTCGACACCGTGGTGCTCGACGTCCCTCGCGGAGCAGACTCGGTGATCGCGCGCGTGGCCGCGCGCGGCATCAACATCCGTCGCCTCGACGCCGACTCCGTCGCGATCGCGTGCGACGAGCGCACCACCCCTGAGATCCTCACGACGATCGTCGAGGCGGCGCTCGACAAGCCCGCCCCCTGGCGCGTCTACACCGGACCCACCGTGACCATCCCGGTGAGGATGCGCCGCACGTCCGACTACCTCACACACCCCGTCTTCCACGCACACCGGTCCGAGACCGCGCTCATGAGGTACATGCGCCGCCTCGCCGACCGCGACCTCGCGCTGGACCGCACCATGATCCCGTTGGGGTCGTGCACGATGAAGCTCAACTCGGCTGTCGAGATGGCCGCGGTGAGCTGGCCCGAGTTTGCGCAGATCCACCCGTTCGCGCCTGCCGAGCAGACCGCCGGCTACCGCGAGATGATCGCTCAGCTCGAGGGATGGCTCGCGGACATCACCGGGTACGCGGCGGTGTCCGTGCAGCCCAATGCCGGCTCGCGCGGCGAGTACGCCGGCCTGCTCGCGATCCGCGGCTACCACCTGGCCCAAGGCCAGGGCGAGAGGGACGTGTGCCTCATCCCGGCATCGGCCCATGGCACCAACGCCGCCTCCGCGGTGCTCGCGGGCATGCGCGTGGTCGTGGTGGCCACCGCGGCCGATGGCGAGGTGGACCTTGTCGACCTGCGCGCGAAGCTCGCGGCACATGAGGGTCGCGTGAGCTGCATCATGATCACCTATCCCTCGACCCATGGCGTGTTCGAGGAGCACGTGGGCGAGGTGTGTGCCGCGGTGCACGAGGCCGGTGGGCAGGTCTACATCGACGGCGCGAACCTCAACGCGCTCGTGGGCATCGCGAAGCCCGGCCACTTCGGCGGAGACGTCTCGCACCTCAATCTGCACAAGACGTTCTGCATCCCTCACGGTGGGGGCGGTCCCGGCGTGGGACCCGTCGCCGTCGCTCAGCACCTGGTGCCGTTCCTGCCCGGATCGGATGCGCCCGTGCAGTCGCCCGCCGAGCTCGCGCGCACCGGCGCACCCGTGTCGGCCGCGCCGTATGGATCGGCGGGCATCCTGCCGATCTCGTGGGCGTACATCGCGCTCATGGGACACGAGGGTCTGCGTCGCGCGACCGAGACGGCGGTGCTGGCCGCCAACTACGTTGCCGCGCGGCTCGAGCCTCACTTCCCCGTGCTGTATCGCGGGCCGGGTGGGCTCGTCGCACACGAGTGCATCCTCGACATTCGGCCGCTCACCGCGACCACCGGGGTCACGGCGGAGGACATCGCGAAGCGCCTCATCGACTTCGGGATTCACGCGCCCACGATGTCCTTCCCCGTCGCCGGCACGCTCATGGTCGAGCCCACCGAATCCGAGGACCTGGGCGAGATTGACCGGTTCATCGAGGCGATGGTAACCATCCGCGAGGAGATCGCCGCGATCGAGCGCGGCGAGATCGCCGCGGAGGACTCGGCGCTGCGGCACGCGCCGCACACGGTCGCGATGATCGCTGCCGACTCGTGGGCGCAGGCGTATTCGCGTGAGCAGGCCGCGTTCCCCGTGCGGGCCCTGCGGGTCGACAAGTACTGGCCGCCCGTGCGACGCATCGACAACGCTCACGGCGACCGCAATCTCGTGTGCGCGTGCCCTCCGCTCGGCGAGTATGAGGACGTCACGCACGAGCGCTGAGCCGCCGCGCCCGGCTCCCGTACCCATGCTCGACGCGCCCCCAGTTACCCTGTCGTCATGACCGCGCCGTCCCCGACCCGCCGCCCGCGAGCCGGGCTCGGACGGTCATGACACGCCCGTCGCTCCAGCCCCCCGTGCTCCCCGGCTACACGCATGTGCGGCCGCTCGGGCAGGGCGGCTTCGCGGATGTCTTCCTGTTCCAGCAAGACATGCCGCGCCGCCAGGTCGCGGTCAAGGTGCTGCACGCGAAGGTGCGTGACGCCGCCGTGCGCTCGCTCGCGGTCGAGGCCGACGTCATGGCGGCGCTCAGCTCCCACCCCTCGATCCTGACGCTCCACGAGGCCTCGGTATCGAGCGATGGACGGCCGTACATGGTGGTCGAGTATTGTCCCGGTTCGCTCGCCAACCGCTACCGCGCGGAGCAGATTCCGGTGGCCGAGGTGCTCGCGGTGGGCGTGCAGGTCGCCTCTGCAGTCGAGGCGGCTCACCGCATCGGGATGCTGCACAGGGACATCAAGCCGTCGAACATCCTCGTGACGCAGTTCGGCCATCCGGTGCTGTCGGACTTTGGTGTCGCCACCGCGGTGATGGCGGGCGACGCCGACGACGTGGCGATGAGCCCGCCGTGGAGCGCCCCCGAGGTCGTGGACCGCATGAGTTCGGGCACGGTCGCGTCTGATGTGTGGTCGCTCGCCGCGACCGTCTACACGCTGCTCGCGCAGCACAGCCCCTTCGACGAGCCCGACCGCAGGCTCGGCTCGGACGAACTGAAGGCCCGCATCCTCAAGGCGAAGTACCGTCCCACCGGCCGTGCGGACGTCCCCGCGTCTCTCGAGGCGGCGCTCGCGGGCGGCCTGCGACGCGTGCCGGGGGACCGCCACCACAGCGCGCTCGCGTTCGGCGCGGCCCTGCAGGAGGTCCAGCGCGAGTTGGGCCTGCCCGTCACACCCCTCGAGGTGCCCTCCGAGGCCTGGTCGCAGTCCTCGCGCGTGACGGTCGACGAGTCTCCGCGAGGTCCGGCGCGGTCGACGGTGCCCGTCGCGCCACGCCGCCACGTGACGTCGTCGTCGACTCTCGCGCGGCCGCCCCGCACGAGCCCGCGCGCGATCGTCGGATGGGTCGTGGGAGCGGTGGTGATCGCGACGCTCACCACGGCCCTGGTCATGTCGCTGGCGGGCGGCGGGTGACGGACGTCGGACGCGCCACCGCCGCGCGACGTCGCCGCGCCGGTCGCATCGTCGCAGGCGTGGCGCTGGTCGCGGCCGCGATCGGCATGGTGATCGCTCCCGGCTTCGACGAGCGAGAGGCCGATGCCGTGGATCCGTCGGTCTGGGCGCTCCAGACCGGCGCGGGGCAGCGCTATGCGCGGGTCAACACGGAGATCGCGGAGGTCGACACGGTCAAGGACGTCGACGCCCCGTCCGACATCGTGCAGGACGGCGACCGCCTCCTGGTGCTGTCGGCGAGCCTCACGAACGCGACGATCGTCGAAGCAGCCCGACCCGCCGATGTGACCGGCGCGGGCGCGATCGCGACCCCGCCAGGCACCACGGCCGTGGTCGCGGGAGGGGACATGGTCGCGTACCTGGCTGGTGACGGCGACGTGCTCGTCGGCCGACTGTCGGACGGCACCGCGACGGCGCCACGTGAGGTCACCCTCGACGGCGGCCTGGGGCTGCGCGCGGTGGCCGTGGCGGTCGACGCGGCGGGTGTGATCGCGGCCTACTCACCCGTCGCCGGAGGGGTCGTGCGCGTGGGAGCGGACGGGACCGTCGACGGTGTCGATCCCGTGCCGGGCGTCCCGGTCGACGGTGACGTCCAGGTGACGCTTGCCGCGGGTCGATGGGCTCTCCTTGACGCCGCGACGGGGCTGCTGTGGCGCGAGGGGGTGGACGGTTCGGTCGCGACGGGGGTCGACCCCGACGCCAGGCTGCAGCGCGCGACGGAGGCGGCCGACGTGCACATCGCCGACGGTCGGGGGCTGGTGGTCGCGGCGGCCGATGGCGGCGCACCGGTCCGCGTGTTCGGTTCCGATGCGATCGCGGGAGCACCCGCGGCGCCGGCCGAGCTGGACGGAGTGGTGTACGCGGCGTGGCTGGGCGACGGCGACGGCGGCGGGACCCTGTGGAGTTCCGCGGGACCCGCGGTGCCGCTCGACTATGCCGGGGGGGAACTCGGTCAGCGGCGTGAGCCCGTCCTGCGCGGCAACGGCTCTCGCATGGTGCTCAACGAGTCACGCAGCGGATGGGTGTGGGACGTCCCGTCCGGCACGCTCGTGCGCTCGTCCCAGGATTGGGAACCCGATCGCGAGTCGGCCACCGAGGCCGACGAGGACGAGACCACAGTCGAGGTGAGGGATCCACGCCCGCCGGTCGCGGAGGACGACTCGTTCGGCGTCCGCGCCGGACGCCAGGTGCGGCTGCCCGTGCTGCTCAACGACCACGATCCCAACCGTGATCTCCTCACGATCGATCCGGCATCTCTCACGCAGCCCGATCCTCGATTTGGCACGGTCGCGCTCGCCGACGACGGCCAGTCGATCGTGATCGAGGTCGCGGACGCCGCGAGCGGCACGGCCACGTTCTCGTATGCGATCACCGACGGCACGGGTGACGAGGGCCGGTCCGCTCCCGCGACGGTGACGGTCGCGGTCAAGGGAACGGACTCTGCCCCCGTGTGGTGCGGTGTCGAGGACTGCACCGCGCCGTGGCCCGCGCCCCAACTTGAACCGGGCGGCATGGTCGCGGCCGAGGTTCTCGAGGGGTGGGTTGACCCCGAGGGAGACCCGGTCTACGTCGCACACGCGGCCTCGGCGGATCCCGATGTCGCGGTGGCCGCCTCCCCGGAGGGGACCGTCGTCGTGCGCCACGCAGGCGACGCGACGGCCGTCGAGGTGGAGGTCACCGTCGCGGACGCGACGGGCGCCAGCGAGACGCGCACTCTCCGCATCGGGGTCGTCGGACAGCCGCGCCTCTCGCTCGAGCCCGTGTCGGTGACCGCTCTGCAAGGGGTGCGCGTGACAATCGACGCCGCCGCGCGCGTGACGGGCGGCAGCGGCGCACAGGTGGTCACGGAGGCGAGTGTCGATCCCGTTGACGGCGCCGCGGTTGAGGTGGCTCCCGACGGGTCCGGAGTGGTGTTCGAGGCGGACCGCTCGGGCACGTACACGGTGGGCATCACGGTGGTCGACGGCGCGAGCCAGGTGCGCGGCACCGCGCGGGTCACGGTGCTTGCCCCCGAGGATGAGGCCCTCGCCGCGGTCCCTCTCACGGCCTTTGTGCGTCCGCACGAGGACGTCACGGTCGACGTGGCGGGTGCGGTCACCAACCCCGGCGGACGGGTGCTGTTGGTCTCCGATGCTTCTCCCGCCCCCGAGCGGGGCGCGCGTCTCGAGCAGTCGATCGTCGGTCACGGGGCACTGCGGCTGTCGGGCACCACGGGCGACGGCCAGCCCGGTGCACTCGGCGTGGTCGCGTACACGGTCTCCGACGGCTCGGGCCGCGAGGCGATGACTGTCCGCGGCGAGATCACGGTGATCCTCCTGGACGCTGCGGTGCCGGCTGCTCCCGTCGCCGCGAACGACGTGATCACGGTGCGTGCCGGAGGCCAGGTCGACGCTCGCGTGCTGGACAACGACCTCGCCGCCGCCGGCGCCGTGGTCGCCCTCGATCCCGGATCCGTCGCGGCTCCCGACGGGGCTGGTCTGGCCTTTGGGGCGGGGCCGCTCGTGCGCATCCTGGCTCCTGACCGGCCGGGTACGTATGAGATCCCCTACGCGTCGTACGTGCTGGGCCATCCTTCGCAGCGCGACACGGCCGTGCTCACGGTGACCGTCACGGCGGGCGAGGACAACGCCGCCCCCACGCCCCGCGACCTTGCGGGCCGCGCGTCCTCGGGTGACGAGGCGCGCATCGTCTTCGACGGCGCCGGGCTCGACCCCGACGGCGATGCCGTCCGTCTCGACGCGATCCTCGAGCAGCCCGCGCAGGGAGCGGCGCGCATCAGCGCGGACGGCACCGCGCTGGTCTACGCCTCGTCCCCTGGCTTCGCTGGCCAGGACGACTTCGTGTATCAGGTCGTCGATGCGCGGGGACGCACCGCGACCGCCACCGCTCGCGTGGGTGTGGTGGCGGCCGATGCCGATCCCGCACCCGTGACGTACACCGACTTCGTGCAGGTGCAGGCGGCCGAGGGCCGGCGCATCGTGGTGCAGCCGCTCGCGAACGACCTCGACCTCACTGGCGGGGAGCTCGAGCTGGTGGCGGTCCGACCGGATGCGATCGCGGGCACGCCGGAGTATGCCGCGCTCGCCGCGCTCATGCCGGACACCGGCGCCCTCGCGCAGGGACTCGTGACCTTCGAGGTCGGCGCCGACGCAGGCACCTTCGCCTTCCTCTACTCCGCGCGCAACGAGACCGGCTCGATCGCCCAGGGGAGGATCGTCCTCAAGACCGTGCGCGAGGCCGTGGTCGACGTGCCCGTGGTCGCGGACACCGTGCTCACGCTCGAGACGCGGGAGTCCTTCCCCACCGGCGTCGACGTCCTCGACCAGACCGTCGCGTGGGCCAGCGGCGACGCGGCCGGACTGACGCTCTCGCTGTGGGGTGAGCAGGAGGGCGTGACCGTCGACGGCTCGGAGGTGGCGGGCCCGCTGCCCGAGCGCACGCGTGTGGTGCCCTTCCGGGTCGATGGCGTCGACTTCGCGGGCGAACCCGCCACGGGATATGGCTTCCTGCGAGTGCCCGGCGACGAGGACCTGCGCCTCGCGCTACGCGAGGAGGCCCGCATCGAGGTCGCCGAGGGTGCCTCCGCGACGGCCGACCTGCGAGACCTGCTCGCGGTGCCCGCCACCACCGCCCTCGAGATCGACCCGTCCCAGGTCAGCGCGGGGGGCACGCGCGACGAGGCGCGCTGCACGGCCGAGGGCGCATCGGTGGTGCGCTACGACGCGGGCAACGGCGCCCCCTACGTCGACACGTGCCTGGTCGGCGTGCGCATCGTGGGACAAGAGCGGTGGACGGTGCTTCCGGTGCCGGTCATGGTGATCCCCGCGGACCCCGTCCCCACGCTCGTGTCCGCATCCATCGAGGTCGCGCCCGGAGAGACCTCCGCGTTCGATCTTGCCGGCATGGTGACGTGGCCGCCCGGTGCCGTGGCGCGTGCGGTCGACATCGCGACCAGCCACACGGGGACGCTCTTCGACGTGTCGCGGCGCGGCACCGTCGTCACCGTCACCGCGAGGGACGATGCCCCGCCGGGACGCGCGGAGTCCGTCTCCGTGTCGCTCGCGAGCCATCCCGAGACGCGGCCGATGGTGTTGTCGCTCGTGGTCGGCCCCGCCCCGTCGGAGCTCCCCAAGGGAGGCACGGTCGTGCAGCGGTGCTCGCAGGCCTCCGGCGACGGCTGCCTCATCACCGTGAGCGGGGCGCGCGGGGAGGTCAACCCCCTGCCGGGGACCCCTCTTGAGGTGGTGGACGTCACCGCGTCCGACGACTGCCCCGCGGTCGACTTCGCCGTGGCCGGCCCCGGGACGGTGCGCGCCTCCTGGAGCGCCGATGCCCCTGGCGGGGTGTGCGACGCGGTGTTCAGCGTGCGCGACGCGCAGGGCCGCGTGAGCGCGGCCGAGCGGTCGGGAACCATCAGCCTCGACCTGCAGGGGTTCCCGCGCGGGGCCGCCGCGCTCACGCAGACCGCGTACGGGGACGGCACGCTGACGCTCGCGGTGGACCCCGGCGCCGCGGCCGGCGCGTACCCGGCGCTCACGGGCTTCGACATCCTCGCGGGCTCGACGCGCGTGGCGACCTGCACCGCGAGCGGTGTGTGCGCACCCCTCACGGGCCTCGCGAACGGTGACAAGGTGACGTACACGGCATACGCCGTCAACGCCGTCGGGCGGTCCCGCGACGCGGCGAGCGTCACGGCGTGGGCGTACGCACCCCCCGCACCGCCGCGGCTGGTGTCGTGGGCACCCTCCGTGACCAGCGGCGACGGCGAGCGCATCGACGTGGTGGTCGAGGTGACGGACCGCTCGACTCGTGAGCTCCGCGTCGAGGCGGGAGGCACGGCGCAGACGGTTCCCGTGCGTGCGGGTACGCAGCGGCTCACGGGCGTCGCGATCGGATCCAACTCCCCCGTCCAGGTGGTGCTGACGCCCCTGACCGGCCTCGACCTGCCCCCCGTCGACGGCGCCGTCGCCGCCGGGGAGTCCGTCGCCTTCACGGCGAACGGCGTGGGCCGCCCCACCATCACCGGCACCTCGCACACGTACGACGACGGCGCATCCACGGCATCGGTCACCGTCACCGTCGCCTCGGGCGGCGCCGGCTCGACGACGTGGGTGGGCCACGCGACGGGAGGCGTGTGCCGCCCCGACACGCGCGCGACCTCGGGCACGGCCACCTTCGAGGTCGCCGTCACCCCCAACGCGACCAACACCGTGACGGTGTGTGCCGAGAGCAGGGTCGAGGCGGACGTGCACGGACGTGCCCCCGATGTCGACGTGATCTTCGCGGCGTTCTCCGACCCTGGGGCGCCGGTGCTGCAGCGCGGCTATCGCGTGGCGACGGAGTGCGTCGGGTCGGGTGACTCCTGCACGACCGCGCTCGCGGGAGAGCCTCAGTGGCAACCCGAGCGGGGAACCGAGATCTGGTATCGCGGCTCCGATGGCGCGACCTCACGCCAGTTCGCGGACATCATGGTTGCCGGCCGCGCGGTCGAGGTCGAGGCGTACTACTGCGTCGACTTCGGCGGCGGTCAGCGGTCCTGTTCCGACGAGAGCACCCCGGTCACCGCCGAGTCGGGTGCCCACTACCGCCCCACCGCGGCCTTCCAGCAGTGCACCGCGGGCACCGAGCCCGTCGCGGTGCTCGGCGGCCGCGCGCAGGACTTCGCGACCACCGTGACCATGCTCGATGAGGACCGCGCCGTCACGAGCGACCCCACGCTCATGCGTGCCGCGTTCGTCACCGTTGACTTCCAGGACGCCCTCGACGGCATTGCGGACTGGACCAGTGCGACCGTGACGTGCGGGGCCGCGGCCGCCGCGGCATCGTCCCCTCCGACTCCACCACCGACCTCGCCATGACGGCGCAGAAAAGGAGGCCGCTGTGGCCCTGACTCCCGAGCACACCCAGTGGTTCGAGACCACGTTCTCCAAGCTGGTCGACAACGTCGAGAGCGCCATCGTGGGCAAGCGGCACGTGGTCGAACTCGCATTCACCGCGATGATCGCCGAGGGTCACCTGCTGCTCGAGGACGTGCCAGGCACCGGCAAGACCTCGCTCGCGCGCGCGATCGCCGAGACGGTGCGCGGGACGAGCGCGCGCATCCAGTTCACTCCCGACCTGCTGCCGGGCGACGTCACGGGCGTCACGGTGTACGACCAGGGCCGCTTCGATTTCCATCACGGCCCGGTCTTCGCGAACGTGGTCCTGGCGGACGAGATCAACCGCGCCTCCCCCAAGACGCAGTCCTCGCTGCTCGAGGTGATGGAGGAGCGTCAGGTCACGACGGACGGCGTCACGCGCGAGGTGGGTGCCCCGTTCATGGTGATCGCGACGCAGAACCCGATCGAGCAGGCGGGCACCTACGCGCTGCCCGAGGCGCAGCTCGACCGCTTCCTCATGCGCACCTCCCTGGGCTATCCCGACCACGCCGCGACGCTGCGCATCCTCGAGCCCGCGCGGCCCGTGCGCGTCACCGTGCCGGCGATCGCGGAGCTCGACGCGATCACCACGATGACGGGCCTCACCCACGAGGTCCAGCAGCATGCGCTGATCTCCGACTACATCGCGCGCCTCGTGGCGGGCACGCGCACCGCGACCCAGGTGCGCCTCGGCGCGTCGATGCGCGGCGCGCTCGCGCTCGCGCGCGCGAGCCGCACGTGGGCGCTCGCCCACGGCCGTTATTACGTCATTCCGGATGACGTGAAGGCCCTCGCCGAGGTGGTGCTCGCGCATCGGCTCATCCTCGACCCCGAGGCCGAGTTCGACGGCGTCACCCAGGGCGCGGTCGTGCGCCAGATCCTGCTCGACACCGAGCCGCCCAGCCAGCGAGACCTCGCGTGAGCGAAAGCCCCGACCGCACCTCGACGCGCGGCGTCGAGCGCACCCGCACGGGTGTCACGACCACGTACGCGACGCGTACCGAGGTCGCCGACGCCCCGCGCGGGCGCGTGGTCGGGGCGCGCCTGCGGGTGGACGATGCCAGGGATGCGGCGGTCGCTGGCGTGCGGTCCGCATGGGCCGCCGTGCGCGGCGTGGTCACGGTGGCGGGATGGACGGTCGCCGGGTGGACCCTCGTGGGTCTGGCCACGGGCCTCGCGTGGGGATGGGACGAGGGCGTGGTCGCCGGCGTGGCCGGGGCGGTGTTGCTGGTCGCGGCGCTGCCGTTCCTGCTCGGGCGTGCGCGCTATCGCGTCGACTTCTCGCTCGACCGCGATGCCGTGGTCGCGGGTGAGGACGCGGGTGGCGCGATCGTCGTGACCAATGAGGGCGCGCGCGCCGCGCTGCCCGGGCGCGTCGAGCTGCCGATCGGGCCCGCGCTGGTCGACTTCCACGTCCCGTTGCTGCGTGGCGGGGGCGAGCACCGCGAGCGGGTGACGATTCCCGCGCGGCGGAGGGGGATCGTCGCGGTCGGTCCCGCGACGTCGACTCGGTCGGATCCGCTCGGCCTGGTGCGCCGGCGCTTCACGTGGGAGGACGTGCGCACGCTGTACGTCCATCCGCGCACCGTCGCGGTGCCCAGCACGTCGCTCGGGTGGGTGCGTGACCTCGAGGGTCAGGCGGTGCGGGTGCTGACCAGCGAGGACATCTCGTTCCACGCCGTGAGGGAGTACGAGCGAGGCGACGCGCAGCGCCACATCCACTGGAAGTCCACCGCGAAGACGGGCACCCTCATGGTGCGCCAGTTCGAGGAGACGCGACGCTCGCTGCTGACTCTCGTGCTCGATGTCGACGCGCATTCCTACGCCTCCGAGGACGAGTTCGAGATGGCCGTGAGCGCGATGGCCTCGCTCGGGGTGCGCGCGATCCGCGACGGCCGCGAGGTGCAGGCGGTCGCGAGCGGCGACGTGCCGCAGTTCGCGCGCGCCACGGTGCGCGCGCTGAGGGCGCTGCGCGTGACTTCGCCGCGTGCCATGCTCGACGACCTCACGGGCATCGAGGCCTCGGACGCTGCCATGGAGCTCGGCACGGTGACGCGCATGGTGGCCGAGTCGGACCGCGGCACCTCGCTCGCGCTCCTCATCACGGGCTCCGCCCTGCCGCTCGAACGCCTGCGGAGCGCGGCGCTGCGGCTGCCGTCCGATGTCACGGTGGGTGCCGTCGTGTGCGACCCCGCCTCCGAGCCGGGCCTGCGCGCGCTGGGCGGTCTCGAATTGGTCTCCCTGGGTGTCCTCGACGACCTTCGCCAACTGCTGGCCCGTGGGGTGGCGCGACGATGACGGAGACGCCGCACGCCGCCGCCAGACGGCCCGGCTCCCGCGAGATGCGGCAGGCCGTGCCTGCGCCGGTGCTGCTCGCGGGCTGCCTCTACGCGATGGCGATCGTGGGCATCGTGTGGCTCACGCTGCGGCCGGTCTTCGTCCCCGAGGGGGAGGGGCCGCACCGCTACGGAATCGTCGCGGCGACGGGGCTCGCCGTCGGGGTGCTCGCGGCCCTCATCGCGGTCGCCGTCAGGCGCGGGCCCTGGCTCGCGGCGGTCCTCGCCTTCCTGGGCTATCTGGCGGCCGCCATCGTGGTGGCCATTCCGGGGGCGATGACGGACGGCTTGGGTGGCGTCGCGCGGGGAATCGCCGATGCCCTGCGTGCCCCGGTCTGGGGGTGGCGCGACGTGGTGACGCTGCCCGTTCCGCTGGGCGAGTATGAGGCGACGCTCGCGGTTCCGCTCGTCCTCATGGTCGCGTCGGGAGCCGCGGTCACGTGGGCGGCCACGCGGCCGCGGCGGTGGGGCGTGGCCGGCGTCATCGGCGGCGCTGCGGTCGTGGCCGCGATCGCGCTCGGTCCCGCGGCGCGCCGTGATCTCGCGGAGCTTCCCGGCCCGCTCGCCTCGCTCAGCCGCGAGATGGTCCTGGGCCTGCTCGCGCTGGCCGCCACCGTCGGGTGGGTGCTGTGGCGCACCGGGCACGAGCGCCGGCGCGCACTCGCGGGAGTGGGGGGCGGGGTGCGTGGCGTGCGCGTGCGCGGACGCGCGCTCGGCAGGGTCGCGATGGGTGCCGGGGTGGTCGGGCTTGCTGTGGTGTCCGCGGCGGCCGTCGCGGTGCCGGTCGCGGGGAGTCAGCCCCGCGAGGTGGGGCGCTCGGCGATCGAGCCGCGGCTCGTCGTCGATCGCGCCGTCTCGCCCCTGTCGCGCTATCGCGCGTACTTCGCCGACGACCTGTACGACGCGCCGCTCTTCACGATCGGCGACCTCGCCGGGGATGTCGAGCGCGTGCGCATCGCGGCGCTGCCGTTCTTCGATGGCAGCGAGTTCACCGCGGTCGCGCCGTCCGGCTACACCCCGCTGCGCTTTCAACACGTGCCCTCCGCGCTCGCGGTCTCCGGTGATGGCGTCTCCGCGACGCTCACCGTCGACGCGCTCGAGGGACCGTGGGCACCGCTGCCAGGGGAGCTGGGCGGCGTCACGTTTGGCGGGCCGCGCGCGACCGCTTTGGTCGACTCGTTCTACTATGCGCCGCAGGCTGGCATCGCGGTGGTGGCGTTGGACGGCGGCGTCGCGGCGGGCGACGCTTTCACGGCGAGCGCCGCCGCCGCACCCGACATCGACCTCGCCCAGGCGGGTCCGTCGCCCGGTGCCGCCGCCGTGCCCGCGGACCTCATCCCCCAGTCGCTGCGCGACTGGGTCGAGGCGCAGGGAGTGACGCGTGACGGCGCCGGCCTCGCGACGCTCGTGGACAGGCTCCGCTCGCGCGGCTACCTGAGCCACGGGCTCACGGATGAGGGCAATCCGCGCTGGCTCGCTGAGCTCGGCGCGTACACGTTCGAACCCTCGCCCGCAGGCCACTCCTACGATCGCCTCGACAGGCTCTTCGCGGCGCTCGTGGAGCGCGAGGCACAGGTGGGGCCGGGGGCATCGGACGCGGCGCTGGTCGCGGCGGCCGGTGACGACGAGCAGTTCGCGGCCGCCGCCGCGCTCCTCGCGGCCGAACTCGGCTTCCCGTCACGCGTGGTCGTGGGGGCGCGGCTGCTCGACACGGATCCGCGCGGCTGGACGCCGCCGTCGTGCGCGGACGGCGTGTGCCGCGGCCGCCACATGACCGCATGGGCCGAGGTCCAGTCCGCCTCCGGGGAGTGGATCCCCGTCGACGTGACGCCTCAGCACACCCAGCCGGTCACGCCCTCGGTCGCGAGCGAGCGCGACCCCGAGCTCCCGACCGCGACGGATCCGGACCGTGCCGAGGCGATCGACGCCGTCGCTGCGCTCAAGGGCCGCTCGGGAGGGGACGATTCCGTGCCGGCCGAACCCGTTGTGGAGCCGTGGTTCACGGGCTGGGTGCGCGTCGCGGTGGTCGGGATCGCGGTGCTGATCATGACGCTGGTCCCCGTCGTCGCGATCGTCATCGCCAAGGCGGTGCGTCGCGCGCGGCGACGTCGCGGCACCGCGCGCGCGGCGGCTCAGGGCGGTTGGGACGAATACGTCGATGTGGGAATCGACGCGGGCAGAGCGGCCATGCCGCTCGCCACGCGGCGAGAGCTCGCGGCGGCCTACGGCACGCGGCACGGGCGGGAACTGGCGGACATCGCGGATCGCGCGACCTTCACCACCGAGGGGGTCGAGGACGGCGACGCGCGCCGGGCTTGGGAGCTGGTCGCGGCCGACCGCGCGGAGTTCCGGGGCAGGCTCACGCGGTGGCGTAGGCTCGGCACGCGGTTGTCGACGAGGTCGCTGCTGGGGCGGGCCACTGCCCCGCGCCGGCGTCCCACCACCCCCACCGCACACGTCGACGAGCGGTGGCGTGCGGTTCGCGTGCCGACCTCGTCTGCGCGGGGCCGCCGATGACGCGACACGGAAGGGAGCACCCGGATGAGTGCTGAAGTGGTCACCGCGGTGGCAGGCGAGCCGGCCGTGGACGTGCCCTGGATGGTTCTCGCCGTGCTCGCGTCGCTCGCGCTGTCCGTCGTGTGGATGGGCGTCGCGCTCGGCGCCGTCTATCGCAAGGCAGGCGGACGCGCGGGGCTCGCGTGGGTGCCCGTGGCCAGGTACGTCGAGATGGCCAGGCTCACCCAGTCCTCGGTGGTGGGGACCGCTGTCGCTCGCGCCACCGCCGCGACGGGTCTGACGCTGTGGCTCGTGGGAGCCTCGATCGACGGCTTGGCCGATGCCGCGCTGGTGGGACTGTCCGTCGCGGGAGTGGCGGGCATCACGGCCTGGGTGATGTGGATCCTCCACGTGCGCCGGTTCGGACTCGATCATGTGCTGCCCGCGGGCCTGCCCGTGCTCGCTGCCGTGAGTGCGCCCCTGTGGGCCTCGGTGGTCGGCTGGAGCGGGATGCTGGTGGCGCGCACGCAGGGTCCCGTGTCGATCGCTCCTCATGAGCCGGCCGCGATGGTGCCCGCGCACCTTCCTCACCGCGAGCCCGTCCCCGCACCCGAGCTCGTTCCCGAGCCCATCCCCGAGCCGGAGCTCGAGCCGGTGCCCGAGGTCGTGCCGCTGCCCGAGGTCGAGCCGGAGCGCGAGTCCGCGATGGCGGCAGCGCCCGAGCCGGAACCCGCGGCGGCGCCCGAGCCTCCGCGCGCCGAGCCGGCCTTTCCCGCCGCCGCGCCGCCGATGCGCGTGTCCCCGTATGCGGCGCTCGCGCGCGAGGACCTGCCGAGCGAGCCGGCGGCCGAGCGCGTCTCGCGCTACGCGGCCCTTGCCCCCCGTGAGGCGACTCCTCTCGACCTGGCGCCGCGGGAAGAGGATCCCCGTGGTGGTGGCCCCCGCGAGGATGCCCCCCGGGAGTCCGTCGCGTGGGAGGCCGCATGGCTCGACACGAGCGCAGCACCGTCCGAGGAGCCGGCATCAGACGACGCCGCAGCCCTCGCTCCCGCGGCCCCCGCTGACGAGGCCGCCGCTCCCTCGGCGCCTCCCGTCTACATCGAGCCCACGCCCACGCTTCCCGTGAGCCCGTACATGCGCGGAGGCGCCGCCGCCCCGCCCCCCGTGCCCTCCGCGGTGCCCATCTTCGAGATGCCCGAGCCGGCGGCGGTGCCGGAGCCTGAGCCCGAGCCGCAGCCCGTCGCCGCACCGCCGGTCGCGCCACCCCCGCCGGTCGCGCCACCCCCGCCGGTCGCGCCACCCCCGCCGGTCGCGCCACCCCCGCCGGTCGCGCCCGCGCCGCCCCCACCCCCGTCCGCGGCGCCGCCCCCGGCATCGGCCGAACCGGAGGACGACCGCACCCGCGTGTCCGCGCGCCAGCGCGAGGCGTGGGAACTCGTGACGAGCGACGGCGCCGCGTACGGGTTCGACTCCGATCGCGTGCTCGTGGGACGCGCGGGCGGCATGCCGCCCATCGACGGCACCCCGCGACTCGACATCGCCGATCCCACGCGCACGGTGTCCAAGTCCCACGCGCGCCTCACGCTCGCGCGCGGGGAGTGGACGGTCGAGGACCTCGGTTCGACCAACGGCACGTTCCTGGTCGACAGGGATGGCTGCGAGGTGCAGGTGCCCGAGGGCGTCCCGACGCCCGTGCTGGGCCGCTTGCTCCTGGGAGACGTCGAGATCGACATTCGCCGCAGGGGCGATGCGCGATGACCGATACGGGTGCCGTCAGCGGCGCGGGCGTCTCGGTGATCGGCGGACGTGCGCGCAACGAGGATGCCTATCTCGCCGAGTCGCCCGTGTTCGTGGTGGCCGACGGCATGGGTGGACACATCGCGGGTGCCGAGGCTGCCTGGGCCGCAGTGACCGCCTTCCGCGCGCTCGCGGGAGAGCCCGCGACACCGGCAGACGTCGAGCGCGCGCACCTCGAGGCCCGTCGGCTGGTCGACGGCGTCCAGGAGGAGGTCGGAGGCGAGAGTGGCACGACCCTCACCGGCGCGATCGCCGTCACGCATCGCGGCCACCCGTGGTGGATGGTCATCAACGTGGGCGACTCGCGCACGTATGCCCTGGAGGGTGGAGTGCTGCGCCAGATCAGCGTGGATCACTCGCACGTGCAGGAGCTCGTGACCGCGGGCCGCATCACACCTGCGCAGGCGCTGGTTCACCCCGACAGGAACATCCTCACGCGCGCCGTGGGCGACCACCAGACGCGCATGGACGCGTGGCTCGTGCCGCACGTGCCCGGTCGCCGACTGGTCATCGCGAGCGACGGCCTCATGAAGGAGGTCGAGGACGCGGAGATCGGCGAGATCGTGGGCCTCATCGGGGACGCGGAGGCGGCCGCGGCGGCCCTTGTCGAGCTTGCGGTCGGGCGCGGCGCGCGGGACAACGTCACCGTGGTCGTCGCGGATAGCGACCTGGTCACCCCGGTCGACGCCGACCCCTCGCCGTGGACCCTGTGGGGGGACGATGCGCGCGCGGACACCGGCGCCGACACCACCGCGAGCGAGCGGCGCAGGGGCGACGCATGACGGACGACGACCGCACCGAACTGTCCCGCCGCGCGGCTGCCCGCGCTGAGGCGTCCGCCCGCGCTGAGTTGTCTGACCGCGCTGAGTTGTCTGACCGCACAGAGCTGTCGGGGCGCACTCGTCCGTCGCGGCGGCGCATCGCGGAGCATGACACCCAACCCGCCCCCACCGAGCCGGCCGCGCCGCCGACCGCGGCGGACGCCAAGGCCGGGCGTGAGGGCGCGAGCGGCGGCGCGGGCGTGCTGCGCCCGCCGCCGGATGTGGTGGCGCCGCCGAGCAGGGCCGGCGAGTTTGGCGAGCAGCCGCATCACTACTTTCCGCGCCTGAGGCATTCGCAGGAGGCCAGCCCGGTCGGAGTGTGGCCCTCACCCGACCTGTCACCGCGACCCTCCTCGGGCGGGATCGAGGTGCAGGACTCGGCGCTTCTCGATCCCGAGGCGCGGCGGGCCCGCGACACGGCCGCGAGGCGACGGCGCGCGTGGCGGATTGTCGCTGCGGCGGGGGGCACCCTCGTCGCGATCGGCGCGGCGGCAGCGATCATCGTCCTCGCGCTGTAGCCACGTCCGGCGGGCGCGAGGCGGGATTACGCTGGGCCCATGTCAGATGCCGCGTTGCGCTCTCCCCTTCATGCCGAGCACGTCGCGCTCGGCGCGACCCTGGTGCCCTTCGCCGGATGGGAGATGCCGGTCCGCTACACGGGTGACATCGCGGAGCACACCGCGGTGCGCACCGCCGCGGGGCTCTTCGATCTGTCGCACATGGGTGAGATTTCCGTGCGCGGAGACGGCGCGGCCGCGTTCCTCGACCACGCGCTCGTGGGCCGCATGTCCGCCGTCGGGCTGTGGGGCGCGAAGTACACGATGATGTGCACGCCCGAGGGTGGCGTGATCGATGACCTCATCGTGTACCGGCGTGACTGGGACCACTTCATCATTGTCGCCAACGCGGCGAACAAGGACACGGTTATCGCGGAACTGGGCGCCCGGCTCGCGGGCTTCGACGCGGCCCTCGAGGACGTCTCGGCGGAGATCGCGCTCATCGCGGTGCAGGGCCCCCGCGCGGAGGAGATCGTCGCGCGCATGTGCGTGCGCGGCGACGACGACATTCACGCGATGCGCTACTACACCGCGGCAAACATCCTGCTCACGGGCGATATTCACGCGTTCGCGGCGCGTACCGGCTACACCGGTGAGGACGGCTTCGAGCTGTTCGTGGCCGCAGACCAGGCGGCCGCCGTGTGGGAGCTCGCTCTCGCCGAGGGTGCGGGCGACGGACTCGTGCCGTGCGGGCTCTCGGCGCGCGACTCGCTGCGCCTCGAGGCGGGCATGCCGCTCTATGGCCAGGAACTCACGCGCGACACGACGCCCTTCGACGCCGGCCTCGGGCGCATCGTCGCGTTCGGAACGGCGGCCAATCCGCGCGGCGCCTTCGTGGGCCGGGATGCCCTCCTGAGGGCCAAGGCGGCCGGGCCGGCGCGCGTGCTCGTCGGCCTCGTGGGCGACGGCCGAAGGGCCGCGCGGACCGGGTATGCCGTGACCGACGATGCCGGGACCCAGGTGGGCACGGTGACGTCGGGGGCCCCGTCGCCCACTCTCGGACGGCCGATCGCGATGGCCTACGTGCCGCCGGCGCTCTCCGCGCCCGGCACGGTCGTCGGGATCGACGTGCGCGGGCGTCGCGAGGACATGACCGTGGTGGCGCTACCGTTCTACTCGCGGGCCTCGTAGGCTCGTCCCAAGGCCCGTCACGGCGGGCCGCCACACGTCGCAGCGTTCTCACGACGCCGTTCCGAAAGGGGTCCACCATGGCGACAGTTCCCGAGGAGCTGGCCTACTCCGCCGAGCACGAGTGGGTGTCCGGAGACACCGACGCGGGCGTGGTGGTGACGGTGGGCATCACCGAGCACGCCGCGGAGGCGCTCGGCGACATCGTCTACGTCGAGGCGCCGCGCGTGGGCGACACCGTCGTCGCGGGCGAGGTCTGCGGAGAGCTCGAGTCGACCAAGGCGGTCAGCGAGCTGTACTCCCCTGTGTCCGGCGTGGTGACGGCCGTCAACGAGGCCCTCGAGCGCGCTCCCGAGGCGATCAATGCCGACGCCTACGGCGACGGCTGGATCTTCAAGGTCGAACTGTCCGAGTCCGCGACGGACCTGCTCGACGCCGAGGCGTACGCGGCGTCGGTCGCGTAAGGCAGCCGATGCCGGCCAACACTCGACTGGTGGTCGCGGCGGCGATCACCGACTCCCTCGAGGCGCCGCGCCAACTGCTGGCCGCGCGCAGGAGCGCGCCGTCCGCGCTCGCGGGGTTGTGGGAGTTCGCGGGCGGCAAGGTCGAGCGCGGAGAGTCGCCCGAGCACGCGCTGCGCAGGGAGTTGCGCGAGGAGCTGGGCGTCGAGGTCGAGATCGGCGACGAGATCGTGGGACCGGATGACGGCCACGGCATCGAGGATGCGTGTGGGGACGACCCGGTGTGGATGCTCCGTCCGGGCGACGCTGACACCGACCGCCTGGTGATGCGCGTGTGGTGGGCGAGGATTCTCCCCGGCGCGGACGGCGCGGCCGTCGAGCCGCGACCGCTTGAGGACCACGATCAGATCCGCTGGCTCGAGCCGGGCGGCTGGCGAGACGTGCCATGGCTGCCCGCCGACAAGAGGATCGTCGAGGCGCTCATGGCCGACGCGATCGAGCGCCACCGCCGCGCGTACTGCTAGTCGCGCCAATTCGGACATATCCACATGAAGTGGATATGGGTGTGGGCAACTTCGACCAATCGCTAGCGTCGCGCGCTCACGCAGCCCTCGATGTGATCGTCGACGAGCCCACACGCCTGCATCGCGGCGTACATGGTCGTGGGGCCCACAAACACGAAGCCGGCCGCCTTGAGTGCCTTCGCGAGGGCGACGGACTCCGCCGTCGAGGCGGGCACCTCGGACCATGAGGCGGGTGGGGCGGGGCGTGGCTCGGGCGCGAACTGCCACACGAGTTCGGTGAGGGTCGTACCGGTTTCGCGCAGTCCCACCACGGCGCGCGCGTTGGTCACCGCGGACTCGATCTTGCGGCGGTTGCGCACGATTCCCGGGTTGAGCATGAGCTCCTCGATGCGCTCCTGGTCGAAGGCGGCCACCGCGTCGGGGTCGAAGCCCTCGAACGCCTCGCGGTAGCCCTCACGTTTGCGCAGGATGGTGATCCACGCGAGGCCGGACTGGGCGCCCTCGAGGACGATTCGCTCGAAGAGCTCCGCGTCGCTGCGCACGGGCACGCCCCACTCCTCGTCGTGATAGCGCTCGTACAGCGGGTCGCCCGCGCCGAAGCACCTGGTGAGGTCGTTGGTCTCGGTGATCATGGCTCCAGTGTGGCCTGGGGGTCCGACGATGAGCGAGGCGCGCGGGCGTGCGGGGGACAGCCCCGGCGGCACGTGGCGCTGGGGACATCGGCTCTTTCCGCGCGCGGAGGCGCCGGGTAAGGTGAGCGCGCCATGACCATCCGTGACCTCCTCGCCGCGCGTCGGCCCACGCTGTCGTACGAACTGTTCCCGCCGCGCACGCCCGCCGCCGAGTCGACCCTCGTGGAGACCATGTCGCTGCTCGCGCGCACGGGTCCGGACTTCATGTCGATCACCTACGGGGCGTCGGGGTCGACGCGGGGTGCCTCGCGCGATGTGGTTCAGCGTCTCGCGGCACGACACACGATCCCCCCGCTCGCGCACCTCACGTGCGTCGACCAGTCACGCGCGGAGCTCATCCACGTCATCGAGGAGTACCTTGCGGAGGGCGTTCGCGACTTCCTCGCGCTGCGCGGCGACCCACCCAAGGGGCAGCATGACTGGCGCCCGCACCCCGATGGCCTGCTCTACGCGTCCGAGCTGGTGGCCCTGCTGCGTGAGGTCGCGCATGGGCACGGTCTCGATGACCTCAGCGTGGGCGTGACCGCGTTCCCCGCGCAGCACGCCGTCGAGCGATACCGACGGCTGGGCCTCGACGTGCTACGCGCCAAGCGCGACGCTGGTGCCGACTTCGCGATCACCCAGGTGTTCTACCGCGTCGAGCACTACACCGCGCTGGTCGAGGACGCGGCGGCCGAGGGCGTCGAGATGCCGATCATCCCCGAGGTCATGCCGCTCGTGAGCGCGCGCCGCGCGACCCGGGCCCAGGAGCTCACCGGCGTCGAGACCCCGGCGGATCTGTTCGCGGCTCTCGAGGCCGCTCAGGACGACGACTCCGCCCGTGCGGCCGGCGTCGACCACGCCGCGCGCCTGTCACGCGGGCTGCTCGACGCGGGCGCTCCCGGCATCCACATCATCACGTTCAATCAGCACCGCGCGGCCCTTGAGCTCGTGGACGCGATGGGACTCGTGCGCGGCTAAGGCGCGCGTTCCGCCGCGGCGCGCGGTCATGCGACCATCGACGCATGACCCGCACCTCATCTCCGCGCACCGTCACGCTCGCCCGTGAGTCCGAGGCCGTCTACGTCGCCACCAACGCCGCCGGCGCTCAGCTGCGCTTCGGGCGCGGCGAGGGCCTGCTGAGCCCCGTCGAGCTCCTGCTCGCGGCGATCGCGGGCTGCTCGTCGGTGGATGTCGACGCCATGACATCGCGCCGCTCCGAGCCCGACCGCTTCGACGTCACGGCGTCCGCGCAGTACGTGACGGAGGACGGCGCCAACATCCTCGAGGACATCCGCGTGCTGTTCGACCTCGCCTTCCCCGAGGGCGAGGAGGGCGACGCCGCCCGCAAGCGCATCGGCGCCGCGCTGCGCGCCTCTCACGAGAAGTACTGCACCGTGTCGCGCACGGTCGAGAAGGGCGTTCCCGTCGCCCTGATCGAGGCGGAGCGCCAGGGGGCGTGAACGGACGCGTCACGATTGACCTCGACGCGGGCGCCGCGGCCGCGCCCGAGGTCATCGCGGTGATGCACGCGGCTTTCACCGAGTACGCACGCACCGGGCAGCCCTCGGGCGCCATGACCGAGACGGTCGAGTCCCTGCGGGGGGAGGTCGCGGCGGGCACCCGTCTCGCGCTCGTGCGCCGCGATGGCGTCGTGGTGGCCTCGGCCAAGCACGAGCGGACTGATGACGGGGCGCTGTACTTCGGCCGCCTCGCCGTGATCCCCGAGGCGAGGGGTCAAGGCTGGGCGGGCGCGCTCGTGCGCGCGCTGCGCGAGCACGCCCACGCGAGTGGCCTCGCCGGTCTCACGTGCCTGGTGCGCGCGGATGAGCCGGGCAACATCGCGCTGTATGAGCGCCTCGGGATGGTGGTGAGCGGTCGCGGCGAGAGAGCGAGCCGCACGGGCGCGATCCTTGCGGTCGTGGAGATGCGCGACGCGCCTGTCCACTGACCGCCGCCGACAACTGTCCATCCCTTGGGACGCGCCGTCCACTTCTTGGACCGTGCCCCTGGCGGCGGGAGGCTTCGCGGGTTAGAATCGCGGCGCAACTCGGCGCATCGACAGCGTCGACCAAGCGCAATGGCGAGCCCGCCGCGCACCGAACCTCCATGAGGAACCATGACTGAGCAGAACACCGCCCCTGCCCCTGCGCCCGCCTTCCCCGGCGGCACCATCCTTGGTTACCCGCGCATCGGCCGAATGCGTGAGCTGAAGAAGGCGCTCGAGTCGTTCTGGAAGGGTGCCACCACGGCCGCCGACCTTGAGGCGACCGCCAAGGACCTGCGCCTCGCGAACCTCGCTCGCCTTGCCGACCTGGGACTGTCCACGGACGGCTCGGCGATCCCGAGCAACTTCTCGTTCTATGACCACGTGCTCGACGCGGCCGTGACGCTGGGCGCCGTGCCCACGCGCTTCGCGGACCTGCGCGCCGCCGATGGCTCGGTGGACCTCAAGGGCTACTCGACCATCGCGCGCGGCGTCGACGCCAAGGCGCCGCTCGAGATGACCAAGTGGTTCGACGCGAACTACCACTACCTGGTCCCCGAGATCGGACCCGAGACCGAGTTCGCGCTGTCGAGCACGCGGTGGGTCGACGAGTTCGTCGAGGCCAAGGCCGCCGGCTACGTCACGCGCCCGGTTATCACCGGCCCGCTGACGTTCCTCTACCTCTCCAAGCCGAGCGACGAGGCCCCTGAGGGCTTCCGTCCCATCGAGCGCCTCGCCGACGTCCTCGAGGTCTACGGCAACCTGCTGGAGGCCTTCAAGGCGGCCGGCGCCGAGTGGGTCCAGATCGACGAGCCGATTCTGGTCGCCGACATCGACGCCGACCGCTCCGAGGTGCTCGCGAACGCCGCCACCGTGTACGGCTCACTTGCGGCGCTCGCGAACCGCCCCGCGCTGTTCGTGGCCGCGCCGTACAACTCGCTCGACGACGCCCTCCCGGTCCTCAAGGACTCGGGCGTCGACGCGATCGGCATCGACCTGGTGCGCGGCTCGGTTCCCACTGGTGTCGACCTGTCGGGTGTGACGGTCGTCGCGGGTGTGGTCGACGGCCACAACATTTGGCGCACTGACCTCGACGCCGCGCTGCGCAAGGCCGGCGAGGTCGAGGCGCTGGGCGCCACCGTGACCGTGTCGAGCTCGACGTCGCTGTTCCACGTGCCGCACACCCTGGAGGGCGAGGAGCACCTGGGCGAGGAGCTCATCAGCTGGCTCGCGTTTGCCGACGAGAAGGTTGCGGAGATCGTGACGCTTGCGGCGGCTCGCGAGCAGGGCGAGGAGGCGGTGGCCGATGCCCTCGCGGCGGCGCGCGCCGCCCTCGCCTCGCGCAAGGCGCACCCCGGCACGAACAAGGCCGACGTGCGGGACGCCCTCGCCGCCGTCACGCCCGCGGACCTGTCCCGGTCGGCGTACTCGGTGCGTGCGGCCGCTCAGGACGCGCGCTTCGCGCTGCCGGAGCTCGCGACGACCACGATCGGCTCGTTCCCTCAGACCCCCGAGATCCGCAAGGCGCGTGCCGCGTGGGCCAAGGGCCAGATCGACGATGCCGCGTACGAGGAGGCCATGAAGGCCGAGATCGCGTCGGTCGTCAAGCTCCAGGAGGACCTGGGCCTGGACGTGCTGGTGCACGGCGAGGCCGAGCGCAACGACATGGTGCAGTACTTCGCGGAGCTGCTCGACGGCTTCGACGTGACGGTCAACGGCTGGGTGCAGTCGTACGGCTCGCGCTGCACGCGCCCGTCGATCCTGTGGGGCGACGTCACCCGCCCGGAGCCGATGACGGTGCGCTGGGCCGCGTACGCGCAGTCGCTGTCCGACAAGCCCGTCAAGGGCATGCTGACCGGTCCCGTGACGATCCTCGCGTGGTCGTTCGTGCGCGACGACCAGCCGCTCGGCGTGACGGCGAACCAGGTGGCGCTCGCGCTGCGTGAGGAGATCCGCGACCTTGAGGATGCCGGAATCGGCATCATCCAGGTCGACGAGCCCGCACTGCGCGAGCTGCTCCCCCTCAAGAAGGCGGACCAGCCGGCGTACCTCGAGTGGTCGGTGAACTCCTTCCGCCTCGCGACCGCTGGCGCGAAGGACGACACCCAGGTGCACACCCACCTGTGCTACTCCGAGTTCGGCGAGATCATCGACGCGATCGATGGCCTGGATGCCGACGTCACCTCGATCGAGGCGGCGCGCTCGCGCATGGAGGTGCTTCCCGCGATCAAGGGTCACGGCTACGAGCGTCAGATCGGACCGGGCGTGTGGGACATCCACTCGCCGCGCGTGCCCTCGACTCAGGAGATCACCGAGCTCCTCGAGCTCGCCAAGGAGTCGATCCCGGGCAAGCAGCTGTGGGTCAACCCCGACTGCGGACTGAAGACCCGTGCGTACGCGGAGACCACCGCGTCGCTCGAGCACATGATGGAGGCGACGCGCGCGGTCCGCGGGTAACTCCGCCACGGTTCACGGACGGCCCGACTCCCGAGAGGGGGTCGGGCCGTCCGCGTCTACGGGCAGGTGCCGGGTTCGAGCCCGTCCTGCGCGTGTCAATGCCTCGCCACCGGGAGTGCCCTTCCGCGCTCCTTGCGCATTTCATGCACGACGCTCGGCCGATGCCCCCGGCCCCCGCGCACACCTTTGGGGCATCCTTGCGCATTTCATGCACGAAGCGGCGCGGGGCGTGGGGGCTTCGGGCGTGAGGGCTGGGAGCGTGGGGGCTTGGGGTGTGGGGCGCCCGGGGTGATGTCCCCGACCCTGGGGAGCGCGGTGCGCGTCCACCGGAGTGCGTGGTGACGATGCCCCGGTCACCTTCGCTGACCAGTCTGGTGATCGGGTCGCCCGGACGCGGTTCGACCGGGCGTCCGGTGGGGTTGAAGGGCTGGCGAAAGGGGTGACGCTTCGTGCATGAAATGCGCAAGCGCTGGGGAGAGATCTTGGGATGCGCTCCCCTGGCCCGCGTCGCCGACTGGCACTCAATCGTGGGTCCCCGCGCCGAGCTCACTCCGCTCGCCTATCCCCTATTCGCCACCGCTGACGTGCGCGCCGTCCGCGAGGGCGCGGACCGCGTGCTCCGAGACGCCCGCTCGCGCGGACTCATCGTCACCGTCGCTCGGGGACTGCACGTCGCGGTCCCGCTCGACGCCGGGCCCGAGTGGCGGCCCCGCGTCGTCGAGGTCGCATGGCTGATCGCCGTCGCCCGCCACGGCCGCCACCCCGCGCCGCCCGCGGCCCCGCCGTACCTATGCGGCATCACCGCCGCGTCCCTCCACCGCGCCGCCAACGCCGCTCGCGGCATCGTCCACGTGACCGTGCCCCGCCAGACGCGGAGCCTCGAGCTGCCGGCGCTCCGCGCGAGTGTCGTCTTTCACCAGCGATTTGAGCGCTGCCTGGGCAGTCCGTGGTGGTATTCACAGGTGCCTGACCGCGAGGACGCTGGCCCCGAACTCGAGGATCTGCCCGGTCAACTGTGCCGCCCGCTGATGACCAGCAGGAACCAGACTGCGCTCGACCTCCTGCACAGTCCCGCGCGCATGGACGTGTGGGGCGAGACGCGCCCCATCGTGAGGCGCCTCCTCCTGGGTGGCGACTACCGGGCATTCTTGGCGGTCGCGAAGAACCAGCGCCGCCACAGCGCGGCCGAGCGCCGCTCCTACGAGAGGCCGTGGCCGGACGCGTGGTTCACAGCGTGAGCTGCCAGTAGCCGACGTCGATCCATCGGTCGAACTTGAAGCCCGCGTCCTCGATCGTTCCCACGTGGCGGAAGCCCAGGCGGGAGTGCAGCGCCACCGAGCCGGGGTGCGGCAGCGCCACCACCCCCATCACCGAGTGCACCGGGGCGTGCTCGCCCGCGGACAACCCGCGCAGCCGCTCGATGAGCGCCGCATACAGCTCGGTTCCCAGGCCGCCACGCCTGACCTCCGGTGCGAGATAGACGGTGGCCTCGAGCGTGTGCCGGTAGGCCACGCGGTCGCGGAAAGGGCCGGCGTACGCGTACCCGGCCACGGCATCGTCCCTCTCGAGGACGATCCACGGCAGGCCGCGCGCCTGGATGCGCGCGATGCGTGACGCCATCTCCTCCGCACCGATCGGATCGAGCTCGAACGTGGCCGTGTCGTGGACCACGTAGTGGTCGTAGATCTGGGCGAGACGGGCGGCGTCTGCGGCGGGGTCGGCGTCACGGATCACTCGCCCATTATCGGGTCAGGCCGCGACGGGAAGCGACGGGTCGCGCGTGACCTGCTCGTCGTATGCGCGCTTGCGCCGCAGGTAGCGCCACGAGCTCACCGCGATGACCACCCCGAGCGCTCCCGCGACCGCGGTGACCACGAAGCCCCCGTGGGAGCCGGTGCGGTCGATCACCGCTCCGCCGATCCACGCGCCCGCCGCCACGCCCAGGTCCATGCCGGTGCGCGTCCACGTCATGCCCTCCGTGAGGCGAGAGCGCGGCACCAGCGCGTGCGTGACTCCGTCGCCCACGGCCATCGTGGGGGCGATCGCGAGTCCCGTGAGGAACATCATCACGCCCAGCGCGACCAGCCCCGGCGCGAACATGAAGGACACCGCGCCGACTCCCGTGACGGTGACGCCCCAGAGCAGTCGCGACGCGAGCGTGCGCGCCCACACACGAGAGCCGTACGCGAGGCCACCCACGAGCGAGCCGAGTGCCCACACCGCGAGCACGAGGCCCGACCACTCCTTGTGGCCCAGCTCCTCGGCGAACGCGACGGTCGCGGCGTCGACCGAGGCGAACATCGCCCCCTGGGTCGCGAAGATCGCGGTCGTGATGACGAGTGCCGGGGTGGTGACGAGCAGGTGCCCCCGCAGCGCTCCCCGGTAGCGGCGGAGCCCCCGCGGCTGGGGAGGAAGGCCGATGCGCGGCAGGTTGCCGTCGATGACCAGCGCCGTGCCGTGCGCATGCGCGGCCTGGCGGCGCCTGGCATCCGCGCGGCGCGCGGGAGGCTCGGTCGCGCGCAGCGCGAGGAACCCGTATCCGCCGATCGCGAGCGTGACCACCGCGATCGCGGACGGAAGCCACGAGCTCACCTGCGTCGCGAGGATGGTCGCGAGCGCGGGCCCGCCGATGAACAGCACCTCCTCGAGCGAAGACTCGAGGGAGAACGCGGTGTTGAGCGCGTGCTTGTCGGGCACCACATGCGTCCACCTGGCCCGCGTGTGGGTCGACTGCGTGCCGCCCGCGGCGAACAGCGGCGCGATCGCGAGCAACACCCACAGCGGCTGATGCGTGAGCGCGGCAGCGATCATCGCGACGCGGCCCAGGATCGCGATCGCGTACCCCCAGCGCAGCACGCGCGACTGGCCGTGCGCGTCGATGAGGCGGCCCACCTGCGGCGAGATCACCGCGTAGGACACCGCGATCGCGGCGAGCACGAGCCCGCCGTACTCGTATCTCCCGTACTCGATCTGCACCATGAGGAAGGTCGCGAGACCCGTGAGCCCCATCTGGATGCGCGCGACCAGGCCCCACGCGGTGAACGCGCGGGCGCCGGGCAACGCGAGGATGCCGCGGTACGGAGAGAGCATGGCGAAACCTCACAGCGAAACTGAGATGTTGCGCGTCATCGCGCGCCACGCCAACTGCGCGACGTGGCCGGCGCATCGTCCCCGGGCGGTGCCTCACAGGGACAACGGCTCATGTTCTCACACGCGTGGGCGGGACCGTGACCGCGCGGAGACCAGCCCGGGCGGGGCCGGGATCCGGTCCGCAAAACGCATGAGGATCGACCCGGCGACAGCGAGCATGAGCACGTACGCGGCCGCAAGCGGGCCGAGGAGCGGCTCGATCCCCGCGGTCACGCCGAGCCCCGCGATCACGATCGAGAACTCGCCGCGCGGGATGAGCGACAGCCCCGCGCGCCACTGACCCTTGGGTCCGATCCCGGCACGCTTGGCCGCCCACACGCCCGTGTACGTCTTGGTGACAGCGGTGAGCACCGCGAGCGCGAGGGCGGGCAGCAGCACGGGAGCGAGGTCGCGGGGGTCGATGCCGATCCCGAAGAACACGAAGAAGATCCCGCCGAACACGTCGCGCAGCGGCGGCATGAGCCCGCGCACCTGATCCGCGACGTTGCCCGACAGCGTGAGGCCCAACAGGAACGCGCCGACCGCCGCGGAGACCTGCACGGCTTCGGCGAGCCCCGCGACCAGGAAGGCAAGCCCCAGCACGCCGAGGAGGAGCAGCTCGCGCGAATGCGAATGCACCACCTTCGAGACGTGGCGCGAGAAGCGCAGCGCGAAGAGGAACGCAAGCGAGACGAGACCGATCGCGATCGCCGCCGCGATCGCCCCCTGCATCACGCTCGCCCCCACCAACAACACCGCGAGGATGGGCAGGAACACTGCCATCGCGATGTCCTCCATGACCAGCAGGCTGAGGATCACGGGGGTCTCGCGGTTGGCGAGGCGGTCGAAGTCGTCGAGCAGGCGGGCGACGATGCCGGAGCTGGAGATGTAGGTGACGCCGCCCAGGAGGATCGAGGCCGTCACCGACCAGCCGAGCAGGAGGCCGACCGCGAAGCCGGGAACGGCGTTGAGTGCGAGGTCGAGCAGTCCCGCCTTCCATGAGGTCCGCAGTCCCACCCGCAGATCGTCGGGTGAGTACTCGAGCCCCAAGAGGAGCAGGAGCAGCACCACCCCGATCTGTGCTCCGGTCGCGAGGAAGTCCTCGCCCGCGCTGATCGGGATGAAGCCGCCCTTGCCCATGAGGAGGCCGGCGAGCAGGTACAGCGGAATCGACGGGATGCCGATCCGCGAGGCGACGCGCCCCACGACCGCGAGGACGAGGAACACGATGCCGAGCTCAATGAGCACGGTCGCGGTCTCGCCCGAACCGTGGGGGCTCGCCGCGAACAGGCCCATGCCCGCCAGGGGTGGGGTCGCGGCGAGCATGGCTCAGCCCGTCAGGATGTGCGCCGCGCGGTCGACGGCCTCGTCGGAGCCGAGGACCAGGACGGTGTCGCCCGCCTCGAAGACAAACGACGGCTCGATGCCGGGGATGCCCTGGTCGCCGCGGATGACCGCGACCACTGAGGCGGAGGTCACGGTGCGGATGCGACCCTCCCCCAGCGTGCGCCCCACGAGCCCGCCCGAGGCTGGCATCGTCACCCACTCGATCGCGAGCCCCACGATCGTGTGCTTGAGGTCCTCGAGGCGCGCGATGATGTTCGTGCCGCCCAGGAGTTCCGCCATCTTTCCCGCGTCGCCCTCGGACAGTTCGACCGTGCCACGGCACGCGTCGGGGTCCTCGCGGTCGTAGATCGCGATGTCGCGTTTGCCGTCACGTCGCACCACCACGCCCACGTGGTCGCCGCCCTCGGCGGTGAACTCGTAGCGGACGCCGACTCCGGGGAGCGGGGTCTCGAAGATGTCCATGGCGCTCACTCTCCCACGCGGGGGCGCGACCGGGCTACGGGTGGCCCGCGCGCGGTCGACGTGTCAGGGCACCTCGACCGCCGTGACGACCACCGTGAACTCGTCGTCCTGAGCGTCCGCGCTCATGTCGACCTCGAGGCGTGAGAGCGCGCCGGACTCGTCCCGCGTGAGGCGCGCGGTGGCCGCGCCGCCCGCCACGGCATCGGCGTACATCTGCTCATACTCGGCGAACGTGAGGAAGTCCTCCGTCGTGGCGCCCCCGTCGACGTCGGAGAAGCGCGCCACGTCATCGAGGGGTTCGACCTCGGTGACATCGCCGCCGCGCACGGTCACGCGCCACTGGCCCGAGGCGGGGCCGAACACCTCGATGGTGGCGTCGTACGTGTAGTCGGCGGGCTCGCTCCACGGGGGAGGCGGGGACGATGCGCATCCGGCCACGAGCGCGACGGCCACCACGAGTGCCCCTCGCCTCGCCATGGCCCCCCCATCGCCGCATCGTTGCTCCCCAGCCCTCAGACCTCAGGCCTCGCCGACGAGCCCCAGCTCGATCATCCGCTCCCACGCCAGGCGCGCGAGGAACGGATCGTCGATCTCGACATAGCCGAGCGCGGCGAGCAGTTGATACGAGCGCGCCCGGCGTGCGGTGGTGGGGGAGACGCCGCCGTATCCGGCGTGAAGGTCGGCGAGCATCTCGAGCGGGATCGCGGTCGCGGCGCCGCCCAGGTCCGCGGCGGGATCGCCCGCGCCGAAGTTCTGCCAGATGAGGATGCCGCAGAAGTGTCCGCGGTCCGACATCAGGGCGCGCGGCTCGATGCGCCCGTGGGTCCATGACCACCCTGCGTCGAGGGAAGCGTCCACGCCGTCGCGGAACATGGCGGTCGCGGCGTCGACGTCGAGCACGCGGTTCTCGGGAGCGCCGCGGTGCACGGCGCCCGCAAGGAGCCGTTCCCACTCGGGAAGGAGGTCCGCGAGGCGCGGCGAGGTGCGGGGGTTCGCGGGCGAGGCGGGCGGGGCGGGCGTGTGGATCTGACGCAGCGCGGCGCCCAGGAGGCCCGCGGACTCACCTTGAAGGGGGACGAATCCCGCGGTCGACGCTGAGACCCAGTCGACGAGCGTCCAGTGGCACGGGTAGCCGTGCCCGGGGCGACCCGTCGCGGTGGGGGCGCTCACGGGGAAGGTCCACCGCTCGAGGTGAGGGGCGAGCAGGTCCGCGGCCCTCGCGAAGAGGAAGTCGTCGTCGACATAGCGGGGGAAGAGCGCGCCGTGGTGGTCGCCGATCCTGATCGCGAAGTGGTCCTCGAGCGTGTAGCGCCGGCCCAGCTCTTGATCCGCGAGGTGCGGGAACTGATCGTCGACGAGCGCGCGGATCGCATCGTCGGTGACCACCAGCGGTTTGCCGGAGCGAGTTCCGTCAGACATGCCGCTCACCCTACTGGCAGACGCGGCGCTCGCGGACGGGTGAGGCTAAAGCCGCATCGCGTTGCGTCGCGCACGCCACTCGCGGGCGAGGAGGCCGAAGATCGCGTCGTCCGAGACCTCGTCCTCGACCCAGTACGCCTCGCGCTTAACGCCCTCGGCCAGGAAGCCCAGGCGCTCGAGCACCAGGATCGAGCGAGAGTTGTCGGGATGAGTCGCGGCCTCGATGCGGTGGACGCCCGCGGTGTCGACCAGGTAGTCGATAAGCGCGGCTGTGGCCTCCGTCGCGTAACCCTTCCGGCGCGCCCACGGATGCAGCGTGTAGCCCACCTCCGCGGTGTGGCCGTGTTCATGCAGGTAGACGGCCACGTCGCCGACGGTGCGGCCGTCGGCGCGGCGCTCGACGTCGAGCTGGTACCAGCCGCCGGGGACCGGGCCGTCGTGGGCGGCGGACTCGCGGATCAGGGCGAGCGCCTTGTCGACGGAGTAGGGAACGCGCCAGGCCTGGTACATCGCGGTCTCGGGGTCCGAGCGGCGCGTGGCAAAATCCTCGGCGTCCGCCTCGGTAAAGGGGCGGAGCACAAGACGCTCGGTGTGCAACGGTGCGAAGGCCACGGCCTCACGATAGTGGGATATCACACTGTTACCCCAGCAATTCGCGAGGCAACCTCCGGGGTGCAATTAGGCAACACAGGCGTTGCGGATGTGGTTTACACTGGGCGGCGAGGTGAGCCTCACCTTACTTCGAGCGCGATCGCGCCGCCCACGGGAGGGAGCCCCATGGAGACCAGCCACGCCGCGACCGTCGCCTCGGTCGAGCAGGTGACGCCCCACATGATGCGTATTGGGTTGCGTCTCGATGAGCCCTCCGCGTGGCAGTCGACCGGTCGCCCCGACGAGTTTGTGCACGTCGAGGTGGGCGCGGACACCATGGACGCCGACGGTCACGACTCCCGCCACTACACGGTGAGTCACGTGACCCCTGACGGCTTCGAGATGGAGATCTTCCTCCACGGCGACGGGCCTGGCGCGACGTGGGCGCGCGGCGCCCGGGTGGGCGATCGAACCGCGGTCTCCGAGCCCAAGGCCTACTACGGCCCCCCTGCAGGCCCACGCACCCGCGTACTGCTGGGCGACGCGACCGCGCTGCCCGCGATCGCCCGCATTCTCGCCGAGGCCCGTGAGGAGGAGTCCTTCCGCGTCATCATCGAGCTCGCCGACATGGCCGATGCCAGGGACCTGGCGACCGTGGCCGAGGCCGCGGTCGAGTGGCGCGTGGGCGGCAACGGCGGCGGGGCGTCGATCCTCAAGGACCTGCTGGTCGACCTCGCGGGCGACCAGCTCGACCCCGCCGCGGGGGCGTACATCTGGGTCGCGTGTGAGTCGGTGCACTCGCGCCGAATCCGGCAGCTGCTGCGGCGCGAGTTCGCGCTGCCGCTCACGCACTATCGCATCGTGGGCTACTGGCACGCCGACCTCGAGCGCGCGCTGCGCGTCTGGGAGTCCGCGAGCGACGAGACCAAGGCGCAGTACGCGGCGCTGTGGCGCGAGGACCGCTCGGACGAGGAAAACTGGCTCGAGCTCGAGCCCTTCCTGCAGCGCATGGGCGTCTAGCCTGGAGGCATGACGACGATGGGGCACCTGCTCGACCCCGAGCATGCGCCCACGCCCTTCACCGCCGAGCAGATCCGCGAGGCGACGCCCGACGGCTGGACCGTCCAGACGCGCACTCACCGCGACGGAGTGATCGAGCGCGACGTCACGGTCTTCCGCGATCCCGACGATCACGAGGTGACGCTCGACACCCCCATGGGGCCGCTCGAGTGCCTGCGCTACGGGGTCGTGGGCGAGGGCTCGGCGGCGACCTTCTGGTTCGCGCTCGCGCACCCCGGGATGCCCGTGCGCTACGAGGCGGGGCCGGCGGACGCGCGCGAGGTCACGGAGGTCGTGGAGTACCGGCGCGGCTGACCTGGGTGCGAAAGGGTCTCAGCCGGGCACGACGTCGAGGTCGACCAGCGCGGCGCGGCCCGCGGCCGCGTACGGCTGCTCGTCGAAGGACGCGAGCGTGACCGCAAACGCGAGCGCCTCGGCGCGGATCCGCTGCATCGCGGACTCGTCGAGCGGCGTGACCGCGTCCGCGTAGCCCTTGAGGAGGTCGCGCATGCGCGCGCTTCCCACGAGACACCAGGCCTGGCCCAGGTCGGTCGCTGGGTCGCCGATGCCCATGTCGCCCCAGTCGAGGATCCCCGCGAGACGGCCGCACTCGGTGAGCACATTCGCGCCGTGGAGGTCGAGGTGACACCACGTCTCGATGGGCCGGCGTCGCACCGCGCCCGTGCGGAACTGCGCGCGCGCGAGGTCCGCATCGATCGGCACGCCGAGGTCGATGAGCCTCTCGACGCGATCATCGAAGCGCTCGGCACGGTCCGCGAGAGGCGCGCTGCGGAAGGGATTGCGCGGCGCATCGGGCGGAGCGGGGGCGTGAACCTGCGCGAGCGCGCGGCCGAGGTCCACGGCTCCCCGTGAGGACAGCGGCGTGTCGTATGCGGAGTCGCCGGCCATCCACGGCACCACGGCCCAGGGCCACGGCACCTCGGCGGAGGCCGCGCCGATCCGCACGGGAGCCGGCACCGCGAACGTCCACGCGGCCGCGAGCCGCGGCAGCCACACGTGCTCGCGCTCGATGAGCGAGCCGGCCCGCGCGTGACGAGGGATGCGCACCGCGAGACTGTCGCCCACGCGCATCGTCACGTTGTCCCATCCCTCGTACGTCTCGCCCAGGGCGAGGCCCGCGAGATCGGGATGCTCCCGTTCGAGGAGGGCGCGCACCAGGGCCGGGGTGACGGCAAGCTCGGCGGCGGGGGATGACCACGACGTTGAGCTCATGCGTCGAGGCTACGGGCGCCCTCCCCGAGTCGCCACTCGACGTCGCCTGCACCCGCATTGCGGCTCCCGCCACCGACCACCCAGTCGAGCACCGCCTGCCACGGCCCGTGGCCGTCGTCGGGGTTGAGGTGGCCCGCGCCGGGAAGCACATGGACGGCCAGCCCCCAGTCTCTGGCGAGGTCTCCCGCGGGGCCGGGCCGGTAGGGGTCGGTCTCCCTGGCGACGATGCGCGTGTCGCGGGCCACGCGCGCGAGCGCCGGGGCCTCGGTGCCGTCGAGCGCGAACGGCGCGAGCGCGCCGGTGAGCCGGCTGGGATGAGGCGGCGCGACCATGAGCACGCGGTCAGCGAGGAGCTCGGGGTGGGCGTGGCGCACGGCCTCGCTCGCGACGTGCTGCCACAGGATTCCGCCCAGCGAGTGGGTGACGACCACGCGCTCGCCGTCCCCGAGCATCTCGAGCTCGGCGCGCGCGAGCGACGCCCACTCCTCGAGCGAGGGGGCGTGCGGCGTGGGCAGCTGCGGGTACTGGACGGGCACCCTCCGCCCGCGCAGGCTCTCTGCGAGCCACCACATCCAGTGGGTCCGCGGCCGCGTGTGCTCGAATCCGTGGAGGAGAAGGACGCGCGTCATCCGCTCATGGTGACACGCACTCGGCTCACGCGAACAGGGTCTCGCCGATGAATCCTCCCTGCTCGCAGCCGGGAGGGATCGCGAAGACCGCGGATCCGATGGGCGTGGTCCACGTGTTGAGGAGGTCGGCCTCCGCGAGGCGCCGCTGCATCGGCACGTATTGCCGCGCGACATCCCGCTGCCACGAGCCGAACAGCAGTCCCACGTTGGACACGGCGGGGCGTCCGCGCGCGTCGAGGGCGCCGGGCTCGACGGGGACGTCGTAGGAGTACCCCAGGCGGACGATGCCCTGGGCCGGGTCCTCGACGCGCGCACGGGCCGCGTGGGCTGCCGGATTGATGACCGTAAACCCTCCCGGTCCTTTCGCCTCGAGGTCGAGCGGGTCGCGCTCCGTGCCGCCCGTGAGGGGAGCGCCGTCCGCGATCCGCCGGCCGACCGCGGCCTCGCGCCCCTCGACGCCCACCTCGTCCCAGCCCTCGAGATTCATCGCGATGCGTCGCAGCACTAGCGAGGTGCCGCCGCGCAGCCAGCCCGGCGCCTCGGTGCCGGCCCAGACGGTCGCCCCGAAGGCATCGTCCTCCGGCCCGAGGTTGGACGAGCCGTCCACCTGCCCGAAGAGATTGCGCATCGTGGTGCCGCTCGGGTCCGAGCCGTAGGCGCGACGGAAGCCGTCCTGGCGCCAGCGCACGGTCGCGAACGATCGCGAGTCGCGCGCCAGCATGCGGGCGAGGTGGCTGATCGCCGTGGGGTCGTCGCCATGGAGGAGCACCATGGCGTCGCCGCCCGACCAGCGATCCTCGAGCCGGTCGATCGTGAACGCGGGCAGGGGGCCCAGCCAGTCGGGTGGCTCGGCGCCCGCGCGCAGCACTGCCTCGCGGCCCAGGCCGAATGTCACGGTGAGGCCCGCGGGCCGCACCGCAAGTTCGGGCTCAAGGTCCGCGAGCGCGCCGCGGCCCTGGGTGACGCGGGCGGCATCGTCCGTGAGCAGGCTCAGCCACGCGCGCAAGCGTTCCCGATCCGTGTCGGGGAGCAGGTCGAAGGCCAGGTAGGTCGCGTGCGCGCCCGGCCTGGCGGTCACGCCGGCCTGGTGAGGGCCGTGGAACGGGACGGTGCGCTCGCCGTTGAGGCCGGCGGAATCGGCGGTGGGCGCCGGTGTCGAGCCGGGCAGCGCTCCGGCGCGCTCCGCGCCCAGGGTGACCGCGGCGCCCGCGCCGGCGGCGGCCCCTCCGAGGAGGAGCTGCCGCCGGCTGGGACGGCGCCGGTCCGAGTGTCCGGCGGAGGCCATCATGACGAGTGCGACTCCATGCCGCCCTCGTAGTCCTCCTCGCCGCCGTCGAAGTCCTTCGCGGTGGCGGTGAGGTCGACCGTGCTGCCGTCCGCGAGCTCGAGGGTGAACGCGACGGTGTCACCCGCGACGATGGGCCCGGAGAGCTCCATGAGCATGAGGTGGAGGCCCCCCGGCTCGAGCGTGAGCGACTCGCCGGCGGGGACGGTGAAGCCGCCGTCACGCTCCTGCATGACGCCGTCGACCACCTCGTGAAGCTCGACCATCGCCGCCGAGTCGGTGGTGGCAGCGGTCACCGTGAGGTCGTCGTCGGTGGGGTTGGTGAGGGTCGCGAAGGCGGCGGTCATGCCGGACTCGGCGGTCTTGACCCAGGGGTCGGTGATGGTGAGCATCGCGGTTGCGGGCGAGTCCGCGCTGCAGGCGGCGAGGGGCGCGGTGAGCGCGGTGGCGAGCGCCGCCGTGAGGGCGAGCGCGGGCAGGGTACGACGGGGACGAGTGAACATGACTCTCCTGTGGTGGGGTGCGCGGCGGCGCGAAGGGCGCGGCCGCGCGGGTGGTCTGAAAGGGGCGCCGGACGGGGTGCCGGCGATGCGAGATCTCAGACCGGCAGGGGAGGCCCGCGCCGCGCGGGAAGCGTGAGGCAGACGCGCCGGGCGGGCGCGGGGACGTGTGAGGGGACGATGCCGTGGCGGGCGGCGACGGGCGCCGTCCGGGCGGCCGTGGGGCGCGCGAGCAGCGCCGCGGCGAGTGCCTCAGCGACGAGCGCCGCGAGGGAGCCGAGCGCGTCGATGAGCGTGGCGGCACGACGAATCCCCACGTAGGTGATCACCGCGGCACCGAGGTGGGCCAGGGGCATCGAGGCGGCGTGGTCGCCGGCGGTGGCGGTCACGAGGGAGGGCGCGGCGTGGCCGGCAGGGGCGGCGTGTCCCGCGTGTCCGGCGTGGCTTGTGGTCGCGGAATCCGCCGCCAGAGGCGCCCCGGCGCCCAGCGTGAACGTCGCGTGGAAGAACACCTGGCTGGCGACGGCGATCGCGGCGAGGCGCAGGCGGCCCAGCGGACGCCCCGCCAGCTGCACGGCGACCGCGAAGGAGCCCGCGAGGGGCACCAGCACCGCGGCGGCGGTGGGGACGTGTCCGCCGGCGAGGCCGTGCAGGCCCAACGCGGACAGCGTCGACAGCGCGGCCGCTCCCGCCGCGCGCGCCAGCCTCACGCCTGCCTCGCTCACGCCGCCGATTCTCGCACGCACGGGGGACAGAGGTCCTACCTGGGGCAGGCGACAATGGACACATGACGGAGCAGACGCCCGCGAAGGAGCGGCCCGACCACCAGCGGTGGAACTACAACATCCACTACATGCGCGAACTGGTGCCCATCATCCCCGAGTCCGCGCGCACCGCTCTCGACGTGGGCTGCGGCGAGGGATACCTGGCTCGCCAGCTCGCGGCCCGCGGCCTCGAGGTGACCGGCGTGGACGCGAACCCCGCGGCCATCACGCGTGCGCGCGCGCAGGGTCACACGGTGGACCTGCTGGACTCGGAGGACGAGCCGCCGGCGCAGTCCCCGTCCATCACGTATCGGGTGGGCGACGTGCTCACCGAGGAGTTGGGCGAGTTCGACGTGGTGACCGTCTCGGCGACGCTTCACCATCTCGAGCTCGAGCAGGGCCTCACGCGACTGCGCGAGCTGGTCGCCCCCGGCGGCCGACTGCTGGTGGTGGGGATGGCGAAGTCGAGCTGGCCGCAGGACCTCCCGCGCGACGTGTGGGCGACCTTCGTCGACAAGTTCCACCGGCTGTTCCGCGGCTACTGGGATCACGGCTGCGACTGCGTCTGGCCCGCGCCGCACACCTTCCGCGACGTCGAGGAGGCGGCCGCACGGCTCCTGCCTGGCGCCGAGTTCACGCGCGAACTGCTGTGGCGCTACACGCTCACGTGGGAGAGGCCCGTCGAGTAGTCGGGGGCCGTTGTCCGCGGCGGCGCCAACGCGTCGCCGGTGCGTCCGTAGTGCGCCGAGGCTGATGGGAGCCGGGGACGGTTCAGCTGGCGTTGTGCTCGGCGCCACAGTCGGCAGTGCACACCATCCATCCTGCGCCGTCCGACCCGACTACGCGTTTAGGCTCGTACCCATGACCGCCGACCCGTTCATCGTCCCCCTCGAGCGACTCCGCGAGCGCACGTCCGCCAAGTGGCGCTACTACGCCCCGGATGTCCTGCCGCTGTGGGTCGCGGAGATGGACGTGGACCTGGCACCCCCCATCCGGGAAGCGCTCGAGCGCGCGGTGCGGGACGGCGACATGGGCTACCCCGGCTCGACGCCCTATGTCGAGTCCTTCGCGGCCTTCGCCGCCGCGCGGTGGGGCTGGCGCGTCGACCCCGCGGATGTCACCCCGGTGCAGAGCGTGATCCTCGGATATGTGGATGCCCTGGTCGAGCTCACCGACCTCGGCGGCGCGGTGATCGTCAACCCGCCCGTCTACCCGCCGTTCTTCTCGTACCTGCGACAGGCCGGGCGTGAGATCGCCGAGGCGCCGCTCACCGCGGACCTGCGCCTCGACCTGGACGCGATCGAGCGGGCCATGCAGCAGGCGACTACGGGCGGGCGCCGCGCCGCCTACCTCCTGTGCAACCCTCACAACCCGGGCGGCACGGTCCACACGCGCGCCGAGCTCGAGTCCGTCGCCGCCCTCGCCGCCCGCTACGGGGTGGGTGTGGTCTCGGACGAGATCCACGCGCCGATCGTCCTCGAGGGCTCGCGCTTCACGCCGTACCTTGACGTCGATCCGACGGGGCTCGCGCTGCACGCGGCCTCGAAGGCGTGGAACCTTGCCGCGATGCCCGCCGCGCTGCTCGTGGGCGGCCCGGGCTCGGCGGCCCTCGCATCGTTCCGCGCGGGCAAGCATCACGGCCCGGGGCACCTGGGTGCGATCGCGCAGGAGGCCGCCTACGCTCACGGCGGCGACTGGCTCGACGGCATGCTCGCCGGCCTCGACCGCAACCGCTTCCTGGTGCGCGACCTTGTCGCCGCCCACCTGCCCGGGGTGACCCACACGGTCCCCGAGGGCACCTACCTGACGTGGCTGGGATTCGGGACGATGCTCGGGGAGGACCCCGCCGCGGTGCTCCTCGAGAAGGGTCGGGTCGCGCTGAACAGGGGCCTCGACTTCGGCACGGGGGGCGAGGGGCATGCGCGCCTCAACATCGCGACCAGCCCGGCCATCCTTGAGGAGGCCGTGCGCCGGATCGCGAGCGTGCTCCCGCAGCAGTAGGGTCTGCCGCGGTCGAGCCGCTGTCGAGCCGCGGCGTGCGTAGGTCAGGCCATGGTGCGCAGCAGCGCGTCGAGGCGCTCGCTCGCCTCGCGCATGCGCGCGACCCCGCCCAGGTTGAGAAAGCCCGTGCGGTGGTAGTCGTCGGGGAAGCGGTGGCTGGTCACGACCATGGTGCCCGCCGCCGTCGCCCCCATGTCGACGCGCATCCAGGTGAGGACGTCGGGGAAGATCTCGCTCACGAACGTGAAGGCGAGGAGAGCGCGGGGCTCGACGCGCTCGTAGCGCCCGTAGAACGCGAAGGTGTTGCCCTCGGGGTCCGCCTGCACCACGCGCCACGCCCCGCCCGGCTCGACATCCATGTCGACCACGCCGTTGGTGTAGCCGTGCGGCGCCCACCACTGCTTGACGAAGAGCGGCTCGGTATACGCCGTCCAGACGCGCGACACCGGATGCGCCAGGCGGGCGGTCTGCGCCAGCACCGGCGGCTCCGCGGGCACCTCGAACGTGATGTCCATTGCGACCTCCCGGGCAGGCGCCGGGCACCGTGCCCGTGCCTCCAGCCTGGTATCCGGGAGGTCGCGCGTCAACCCGTGGGGACTAGGTGCCCGGCCGGAGCACTCCCTTGCCCATGCGCAGGCCCTTGGCGATCTTCGAGTCGGGGCCGCGACTGGCCTCGACCCGCTCCGCGATCTTCCCCAGTGCCGCGGCGGCGAGGGGGATGGCAATGGCCATGAAGATCCAGCGTCCGAATCGTCGTCTCATGTGTGTACCTCCGGTGGCGACAACGCCACTGCCCCGCGAGACCTTCCCCGCGAAGGCGGCCGGGGCATCGTCCCCGCAGGAACGATGCCCCGGCCGGGCCTACGCGCCCGGTCCGGGGCGACCGGGGCCGGGGGTGGGGTCGATGAATGCGGGGTGCTCCTCCTGGAGGGCGGCGAGCTCCGCCTTCTTGGAGGCGCGCAGGCTCGTGGCGACCGTCACCGCGAGGACACCCACGATCACCAGCAGCGACCACGTGGTGGGCACGGTGGGGACGCCGGGCCACACGCCGTGCGCCCAGTGCAGCACCAGCTTGATGCCGATGAATCCGAGGATCACGGACAGGCCGTAGCCCAGGTGGACCAGCTTCGACAGCGCGCCCTCGAGCACGAAGTAGAGCGCGCGCAGGCCCAGCAGCGCGAACGCGTTGGTCGCGAACACCAGGTAGGGGTCGGAGGTGATGCCGAACACGGCGGGCACCGAGTCGACCGCGAAGACCACGTCCGTGGTGATGATCGCGGCCATCACCAGCGCGAGCGGGGTGAGCGCGCGGCGACCGTTCATCGTGACCGTGGCCTTGGAGCCGTGGTACTCGCCCGTCACGGGGAACACCTTGGACATCATCTTGACGATGCGCATGTTGCTGGGATCGACGTGCTCGTCCTCGGTGCTCTGCGCGTCGCGGAACACCTTGACGGCGGTGGCGAGCAGGATCGCGCCGAACAGCAGGAAGGTCCAGTCGAACGTCGCGATGAGGCTCGCGCCGAGCGCGATGAACACGCCGCGCAGGATGATCGCGCCGGCCACGCCGATCAGCAGGACGCGCTGCTGGAGGATGCGCGGCACCGCGAAGGCGCTGAGGATGAGGATGAAGACGAAGAGGTTGTCGACGGACAGCGACTTCTCGACGATGTACCCGGTGTAGTACTTCACGCCGATCTCGGACCCGTGCGCGGCCCACACCCAGCCGCCGAATGCGAGCGGCAGCGCGATGTAGAACGCGGACCAGCCCACGGCCTCCTTGAAGGAGACCTCGTGGGGCTTGCGGGTCACGACGAAGTCGAAGACCAGCAGTGCGATGACGGCTGCGATGGTGCCGAACCACAGGCCGGGGGTCGCGATCGACTCCAGCGCCGCGGGGGCGGGGGTGGTCTCGAGGACAAGCGGGGACATGGGTCTCCTCAGGTACGGGTCAGCGCCTGAGGTCTCCTTCGCCGTGTCGAGGACGCGGCGTCCGCCCGGGAGATCCACGAAGACCTCGTACTGACCGGGACGAAACTTGGGAAGTACTCCCCTCGGGGGATAACAGTAGGTCACGCGGGCGCTGGTGGCTACCTACTCCGCGATTTCCACCTTTTCCGCGGCTCCGCCACACGCCTCGCGCGCTGGTGGCCGCCACCACCTCCGCGGCTCCGCCACACGCCGCGGGCGCATCTGGCCTCAGATCCGGCTTGCGGAGCGCGACACGCCGACGACACGCCGACCGGTGTGTGGCGGAGTCGACATTCGGTGTGGCGGAGCCGCTGGGAGGCCGGGGCTGCGGCGGGGCGGGGCGGGGGGCGGGGCGCGGAGGCGTCAGGTCAGCAGCGCACGGAAGGCCTCCGCCGCCCGCTGGGGCGCCCCCTCGCCCAGCGCGAGGAACAGGCTGGGCTCGGTGAGCTCGAGTTCGAGCAGGACGGGCCCCTCCGCGGTGGGCAACAGGTCCACTCGCACATACGCGAGGTCGGGGTGGCCGAGACCGGGCAGCGCCGCGATCACGCGGTCGGCGAGGGCGCGCTCGGCAGGCGTGGCCACGGTCGCCGCGACCTTCTCGTCGGCGTAGAGCCCGGTCTCCCAGGACATGTCGCGCGACAGGATCGCGGCCTTGCGCGCGGCGTGCGAGAAGCGTCCACCCAGGTAGATGAGCGCGGTCTCGCCCGCGGTGTCGACCTCGGCGAGGTAGGGCTGGAGCATCGCCACCTTGCCCTGGCGATGGAGCTCAGCGACGTGCGCACCAGCCCCGGCGGCGTCCCCGTCGAACAGCTTCGCGCCGTTCGAGCCGGCGCCCACCGACGGCTTGACCACCAGGTGACCGCCCAGGGCGACCACGGCATCGGCCGGAACCCGTTCTCCCGGCGAGACAAAGGTCGTGGGAACCACGGGGATCCCCGCGGCAGCGAGGTCCGCGAGGTAGCGCTTGTCGGTGTTCCACTCGACTGTCGCCACGGGGTTGACCAGCCGCGTCACCTCGGCGGTCGCGCGGGCCCAGGCGAGGAACTCGTCGAGGCGGTCGTGATAGTTCCAGGTGCTGCGCAGGATCGCGACGTCGAAGGCGGCCCAGTCCACGCCGGGGTCCTCCCACGCGACCAGCGCGGCCTCGGGGAGATGGGGCAGGAGCAGGTCCTCGTCGGCATCGGGGACGGGCAGGTCGCGCGTGGTGACGATGGCGATGCGGGCGGTCATGCGACTCACGGTAGCCGGTGCCGGAGTGGCGCCGGGACGATGCCCGCGTCCGGCGATAGCGTCGCGACAAGGGGGTGGCCATGGCGCGGTGGCAGCGGGGCCTGGCGGTCGGTGCGGCGCTAGTTGCCGGGGCGGCTCTGGGCTTCACGGCGTACCTGACTGTCGTGCGCGTCCTCGACGCCGCCTCACCGGCCGCGGCGCCCGCTCCCACGGCATCGTCCACACCCACCGCCACTCCCACGGGGGATGGCACGTGCCACTGGGTGAACTTGCCGGAGGACGCCAAGCCGCCGGTCGCGGAGCAGGCCGAGGGACTACCCGAGGCGCGCCTGCTCACCGACGCGGTGTGGGACTGCGTCGACGACACGTGGGTGGTCGAGACGCGGCGCGTCGAGACCGATGGCGCGCCGATCGGGGGGACGGCGCAGGCGCTGTACCTGTCGCCGCCCGAGGGTGACCTGGTGCTGCTCTACGAGCTACGCACGGACGTGCAGGTCGAGGTCGTGGCGTTCGACCTGGCGGCGCGCCTCGCGTGGACGGCACGCCTGACCGGCGGAGACGGTTACCAGGTGGTGCAGATCGAACTCGAGGACGGGCTCGTGGTGGAGGACTGGGGCGCTGGCGCGGTGCCTCCCCTGCAGCGCTGGGGTGAGGGAGGCCGGGTCTTCTCCGTCGCGCCGGTGAGGGACCTCGCGGACGGCACGGTGCTGTGGGCGGGGTACTCGTATCGCTCGACCGTGCAGTCGCTGTTCCTCTACGTGGGGGACGGCGAGTTCCAGGCGCTCGCGGCCCAGCGCGCGATCGGGGGCCTGCTCACGGGTGGCGGGGTGGACTCCCACGGCGACGTGGGCGCGGAGGTGTGGCTCGATGACGACGGCACCGTCGCGGTGATGCTGATCCAGCGCGCGGCGGGAAGCGAGTTCCTCGCCTCGGCGGGAGGGACGTGGGTGGTCATCGACCTGGTGACCGACCAATGGCGCCTCGTCGAGGCCACGTCGTTGCCGGGCGGGTTGTGTGGTCCCGCCGAGGACGCGCGCGTGACAGGAACGGCGCAGTCGCCTGGGGCGCTCGCGGCCGTGTGCTGGACGGGGCCCGAGTCTCAGGAGAGCGTCGAGCTGGTGGTCGAGTAGGCGCTCCGAGTCCTGAGCGTCGCGAAGGGACCGCGGAATGGCGCGGGCGCGCGCGGTGTCGTATCCGGTGGGAGGTGACGCGTGAGCACCGATGCTGAGGGCGACGAGGTCCTGATCGTGGGCGGAGGCCCCGTGGGGCTGACCCTCGCGCTCGGGCTCGCGCATCACGGGGTGCGGTCGACGGTCATCGAGCGCGACCTCACGACGCCGCGCGGATCGCGCGCCTTCGGCATCTGGGGGCGCACCCTCGAGATCCTCGAGGATTGGGGCCTCGTGGAGCCCTTCCTCGCCGAGGGCGACCGGCGCGCCCGTGTCGCGCCCGCCGACATCCGCACCGAACGCCCCATCTTCTCCCTCGACTTCTCGCCGCTCGAGGCCGAGTCGGCGATGCCGGGCATCGTGCTCCTGCCGCAGGCCTCGACCGAGCGCCTGCTGCGCGACGCGATCACGGCCGAGCCGCTCGCGACCGTGGTCGGAGCGGAGTGCCTGTCCGCGCGCGACGAGGGTGACCACGTGGTCGCGGTGGTGAGGGACGATGCCGGGGTCAGGGAGCTTCGCGGCTCGTATCTGGTCGCGGCGGACGGCTCGCGGTCGGTGGTGCGCGAGGGACTTGGCATGCGGCACCGCGGTCAGATCATCACCGTCAACCTCTTGGTCTTCGACGTCGAGCTCGAGGACGGCGGCCTCGAGCCGATTCGCATCGACCCCACGCGGCGTGGCCTGTTGGCCGCGCTGCGCTTCGAGCCGGGCCGCTGGCGCGTGCTCATGACGATGCCCTCGGATCCGGTGCCGGTGTCGTTGCCGACCGAGGGGCCGCCGCCGCGTCGCCCCGACGTCCCCGTCGAGGAGTTGGCCCCCGCGGTGAACCGGCTCTTTGGCGAACGCGCTCACCGGGTGACGTGGCAGTCCCAGACCACCCTCTACCAGCAGGCGGTGCCGCGCTTCCGGGTGGGCCGCATCGTCCTCGCGGGAGACTCCGCCCACCTCATCTCGCCCGCGGGCGGCCAGGGCATGAACCAGGGCTTGCAGGACGCGGAGAACCTCGCGTGGACCCTGGCCGCGGTAGTGGAGGGCGCGGATCCCGACCTCATGCTCGACGGCTACGACCGCGAGCGCCGCGACATCGCGACCGCGGTGCGCCGCCGTGCCTACCTCAACTCCCTGCTGGAGTTCCGCACTCCGGTGTGGACCCGGCCCGCCGCATTCTGGGCCATGCGGATCCTGCTGCGGTCGCGGACCGCATCGCGCCTCCTCACCCGTCGGTTGTCGATGCGAGACCTCCGCTACCGCAGCCGGCACAGCGGGCGGTTGCTCGGCGGTGGGTGGTGGGGCGCCCGCCGGGCGGTGGGGCGCCGCGTGCCTGACGCCGTGTTGCGCTCGGGCGAGAGGCTCGCGTCGCTGCTCGGCGGTCGCGCGGCGGTCGTGGGGATCGGGGTCGACCCGCCCGCGATCGACGGACTCGCCACGGTGGTCGTCGACTCCGGTGAGGCGCGCCGAGGTCTGCGCCGGAGCCTCCGCCGCGGCCACGTGCTGCTCGTGCGGCCGGATCGGCACGTCGCGGCGGTGCTGCGTGGCCCCACCGCGGCCGACCTCGCCGCCGCGGCCCGCGCCACGGGGCTGGTCCCATGAGCCGCCGGGTGCGGCTCCATCGTTCGGACTGCTCGGGGCCCGGTTACGGGCGAGTGCGCTCGGGCAAGGGCTTCTCGTATCGCGACCGCCACGGCGCGACGGTGCGGGACGCCGCCGTACGCGCACGCATCGAGGCACTCGCGATTCCGCCCGCATGGACGGACGTCTGGATTTGTGAGTCTGACCGCGGTCACCTCCAGGCGGTGGGGACGGACGATGCCGGGCGCCGCCAATACCTCTACCACCCGCAGTGGCGTGAGGACAGGGATCGCGAGAAGCACGACCGCATCCTCGATGTGGCGCGCCGCCTTCCCGCGGCCCGTGCCGCGGTCGCGGAGGATCTGGCTCGCGCCGACATGTCCAGGGAGCATGTGCTCGCGGTGTGCTTTCGGCTCCTGGACCTGGGTCTCTTTCGTGTGGGCGGGGAGAGCTACGCCGCGGACAATGGCTCGTACGGACTCGCGACGCTGCGACGCGACCACGTGAGGATCGACGCCGACTCCCTCGAGTTCTCGTACGTCGCCAAGCACGGTCGCGAGCGCAGGCTGGTCCTCCAGGACGCTGCCTGCGCGGATGCGCTGGCGACGCTCAAGCGGCGCCGTGACGGCGAAGCCGAGCTGTTCGCGTGGCGTGAGGACGGGCCGCCCGTGGTGTGGCGCGACATCACCAGCGCCGACATCAACGCGTACGTGCGCGAGCGCCTCGCGACGGAGGCCACCGCGAAGGACTTCCGCACGTGGCACGGCACCGTGGTCGCCGCGCGCGGGCTGGGCGCTCTGGCTCCGGCGGCAGACCTGAGCCCGACGGCGCGCAAGCGCGCGGTGGCAGGCGTGATGAGGGACGTGGCCGAGGCGCTCGGCAACACCCCCGCGGTCGCGCGCGCGTCCTACGTCGATCCGCGCGTCGTGGACCTGTGGGAGGACGGGGTGTCGCTGGCTCCCGTGGTGGATGCCCTCGGTGTCGAGGGCCTGGGCGTGACCGGTGGCGAGGCGGTGCCAGGCGAGAGGCCCGAGCACGCTCAGGATGCCCTTGAGGCGGCCGTGCTCGACCTGTTGACCCGCTCGCCGGAGGCGGCGAAGCGACGGATCAGGGCCGCCGCGCGCGAGGTGTCGTCGGGGCCTGTGGGAAGGGCGCGCGACCGCTCACGCGCCTGAGCGTGCTTTGCGCGGCGTGCCACTCTCCGCCACACGATGTGCCGCGGCTCCGCCCCACCATTCTCCGCGGCTCCGCCACACGCGTCTGCGCCAATGGGACACCCATGGTCGTTTCCGCGAGGTTGATGCGCGCCATGGGACACCCATGGTCGCCGGCGTGTGGCGGAGCCGCGAGAAAGGGTGCGCGAGTGCGAGCCGCGAGAGTCAGCGGCGAGTGATCCGGCGTCGGCGTCCCTGGGGGAGGGAGCGGGACGCCGACGCTCGGAAGGGGTGCGGCCCGGGCGACCAAGTCCCCGGATGGTCGCCCGAGCCACGCTCTAGAGGATGGCTTCCTTGCCACCCCACGTCCTGTGACAACGACGGTAACCGTCCCGCGGCGCCCCCAGCGGGGACCTAGGTCCCTGAGTGGGGAACTCTTACATGTGGGGCGGCAGCGGAGGCTGCTCGACGGACTCCTCGCGCTCGGACGGGGGCGGGGCATCGTCCGCGCCCTCCGCGTCGCCGCGTTCGGTGCCGCGGCGCAAGACGCCGGCGAACGCGATGACCAGCACGAAGGCGAGCCCCGCTCCCAGGGCGGACATGCCCAGGCCGGCGCGTGCGTCGGCCTGCTCGATGAGCCCGCCCGCGATCCACGCGCCGAACGCGATGCCCACGCCCATGCCGATGCGCAGCCACGCCATGCCCTCGGTGATCTGGTCCCTGCGCACCACGCGCTGCACGACGGTGTCGGCGTTCGTGAGGGTCGGCGCGATCGTGAGTCCCGCGAACAGCCCCAGCACCGTGAGCACCGCGATGTTGGGCGCGAACACGAGCGAGCCAAACCCGGCCGCCATGAGCAGCGCGCCGATCACGGTCCGCTTCCACAGCGCCGTGCGCCAGTGACGCGCTCCGTACAGCAGGCCGCCCAGCAGCGAGCCGGCGGAGACCACCGCGATGATCACGCCCGACAGCGTCTGATGTCCCGACTCCTCCGCGAACGCGACCACCGAGATGTCGAATGCGCCGAACATCGCGCCGATCCCCAGCGCGACCAGCGACACCGCGATCACGGCGGGCGGCAGCTTCCAGCCGAGCGAGCTGCCCGAGTCCGCGCCGCGCGGGGCGGGCTCGGTGCCACGCTGGGCGAGCAGGATCGTCATGCCCACGACGAGCCCCACGAGGCACACGACCACGCCCAGCGGCGGCCACACGAGCGTCGCGAGGATCGTCGCGAGCGCGGGTCCGCCGACGAACAGGACCTCGTCGAGCGCGCCCTCGAGAGCGAACGCGGTGTGGATGTCCTTGTCGGAGTGCAGCAGGTGCGACCACCGCGCGCGGGTGAGAGATCCGAGCGGCCCCTGCAGCGACGCGATCGCGACCGACACCCACAGCAGCCACTCGGGGCCGCGCGTCATCGCGGTCCAGATGGCCATGCTGGCCCCCGCCACGAAGATGATCGTGAGGGGGATCATCGCGGCACGCTGCCCGATCCTGTCGACGAGCCGCGCGGTCGGCACCGTCTGTGCCGCCCACACGAGCGTGCCGATCGCCGCGACGCGGCCCGCCATCGCGTAGCTGTCGTACTGCAGCTGCACCATGAGGATCATGGAGATGTTGAACATCGAGATCGGCAGGCGCGCCAATAGCCCCGCGAAGGCGAAGGCCTTGGCGCCGGGGTGAATCAGGATCGAGCGATAGGTGTCGAGCACGAGGGCAATGCTCTCACTCCGCGGGGACACCCGCGGGGCGCCATGGCACCGTGTGTCAGGACGATGCGGCGGGCGGGGTGTCGTCCCCCTCCGGGGAGCGAGGCGTGCCGCCTTCGCCGAGCGTGCCGATGCCGTCGCCCGCGGTGTCCCGCGGCGGCGGCAGATGCGTGCGCGAGCGACGCCTGCGGTCCTGAACGATGAGGGCCGCGGCGCCGCCGATGAGGATGAGCGCGCCCAGCGCGACCAGGCCCCACCGCACGAACGGGCCCCAGTCAAACTGCGACTCGGCGCCGCCGACCACGCGGATCTCGTCCGCCGACAGCAGGTCGCCGAGCCCCAGGCGCACGGTGTTGCCCGTGATCTCGCCGGCGCTGGCCTCGCGCACCAGCCCGGGGAACGTGAAGGCGACCTCGACGTCGACGGCGCTCTCGATGAGCGCGAGCTGATCGCCCGCTCCTCCCAGGGAGGCGGCCTGGCTCGCGGCGCCCGTCTCGATGGTCACCACGAACGCGTCGCCCTCGCGGACGATCGCGGTGCCCGCGCCGAACGGCGTGGACCCTGCCGCCTCGGTGATCGCGTCGAGCGGCACGTCGACCACGTCGATCTCGACGCCCTCGCGGCCGTCGTCATCGCTGTATTCGGACACCGTGACCGAGCCCGGATACGCCTCCTCGAGGGGCGCGAGCTGCTCGCTAATCGCCTCGACGTCGAGCAGCGAGTCCACGTCGAGCGGCACGTCGGGGACCTCGACGCCGTCGGGAAGGTCCATCCCGGTGAGGTCGCCCAGCTGCTGCGTGAGCGCCGTGCGCGCCTGGCTGGTCATCGCGACCACGGCGTGCTGAGAGAAGGTGTCGTCCTCGCCGAGCGTGGTCTCGGTCGAGACCCGCACGCAGCCCGTGAGGACCAGCGCGAGGCCGGCGAGGACGACACCGAGTCGCCTCATCGCGAGGGGTTCTCCTCCGGAGCGTCGTCGCTGGAAGCGGGCTCCGTGGACGCGGTCTCCACCGGCACGGACGGCTCGATCGGCGCCGTCTCGGCAGCCTCGACCGCCTCCGGCGTGGCGGGCGGAGCGAACACCGCGGTGTCGCCCGCAGCGGGCGCGGGGACGGGCTCGAAGGTGCCGGTCGGTGCGGGGGCCGCGGCGGCATCGGTCACCGGCGCGTAGGGAGCGAAGGCGGCCTCGCCCGCGGGCGCCGGACGGCGGCGCACCACCACGAGCACCACGGCGATGCCCGCAAGCACCAGCACGCCGGCGCCGATCGCGATCCAGGCCCACAGCGGCAGTCCGGTGTCGGGGCTCGCGGCGCCGCGGGCGCTGAGGTCCTCGTCGAGCGTCATGAGGTCCCACGTGACCGTGGTGCCCTCGAGCGTGCCGTTGTGCTCCGACACGGGGCCGGGGAACGTGATCGCGAGCGTCATCTCCGCGCCGGGGATGGAACCCATGTCCTCGCCGCCGGTCGCGTCGAACGCTCCGGCCACGACGTAGTCATCGCCGTCGCGGGTGATGCTCATGGAGCCGTCGCCCTCGTCGAGGCCCGCCAGCGGCTCGCCCGTGAAGGTGATGAGCTGGCCGATGTGGGTGTCGTCCTCGTAGGGCTCGACGGTCCCGTTCTCGAAGTCGGCCCCGGTCTCGGACGAGAACTGCTCGACCAGGTCCTCGTCGGTCATCTCGAACGCCTCGCCCGAGCCCTTCTCGACGGCCATGAGGAACGAGCCGTCGGCCGTGTCGTCCTCGTTGAGGGTGATGGACATGTCGATGCGCAGGCAGCCCGCGAGGGCGAGCGTCGCCACCAGGCCGAGGGCGATCGCGCGGAGAGTGGTTCTCATGCCCTGAACCCTCCCATGAGCGGGGTGGCCGCGCCAACCCCTACCGAGCGTGGGGCGGGGGTGGACGCAGGGACGATGCCGTGGCCGGGCGGGGCGCTGCCCTCCGCGCCTGGGTGGGCCGGGAAGGCCTGCGCCGGGCCGCCACGGTGGCCGCCGCCGCGCCGATCACGACGAGGGCGGCCAGGACGCCCGGCACCGCCGAGGTCTCCCGCACTGCCGAGCCGCGCGCCTCGAGCACCTCGGGACCGCCGACGAGGTCCCACGTCACGGTCCTGCCGTCCACCTGACCATTCGCGGATGCCACCGGCCCGGGGAAGGTCACGGACACGGTGAGGCGCGCGTCCTCGAGCGACGCGGCGTCCTCCTCCGTGACCGCCGACGCGGGGCCCGACACCACGAACTCGTCGCCCTCGCGTGTCACGCCGAAGCGATCGGCGGTGGGCGCGAACTCCGTGAGCGGCTCGTTGCGGAACGTGACCTCGGTGCCCACGAGTTCGCCCTCGCTCCACCCGTGCTGGCGCGCATGAGACAGGGTCGCGGACAACCCGGACTCGGCGTAGAGCTGCTCCGCGGCCTCGCGGTCCGACGTCCCCAGCGCGGCGCCCGTGCCCTCGCGGACCGCGAACACGTAGGCGCCGTCGACCGTGTCGTCTGGTGAGAGCTCGAGGTGGGCGTCGAAGCGCATGCAGCCGGACAGCACGACGGCGAGCGCGAGCGCACCCCACACGGTCGCTGTCCTCATGCGCACCAGGGTGGCACGCCGCCCCCGGGACGTCGCGCAGGCGCGCTCAGCCCTCGAGCGCCTCCGACACGACCTCGCGCGCGGCGGCCTGGACCTCGCCCAGGTGCGACTCGGACACGAAGGACTCGGCGTAAATCTTGTACACGTCCTCGGTGCCGGACGGGCGCGCGGCGAACCAGGCATCGTCCGTCGTGACCTTGAGGCCGCCGATCTTCGCGCCGTTGCCTGGCGCCGCGGTGAGCTTGGCGGTGATGGGCTGGCCCGCCAGGGAGGTCGCGGGCACCTGCTCGGGAGCGAGCGCGCCCAGGCGGGCCTTCTCGTCCTTGCTCGCCGCGGCGTCCACGCGGGCGTACCAGCTCTCGCCCAGGCGCTCCACGAGACTGCGGTGAAGGACGGCGGGCGACGCCCCGGTCACGGCGGTGATCTCGGACGCGAGCAGGCACAGCAGGATGCCGTCCTTGTCGGTGGTCCACACGCCGCCGTTCCGGCGCAGGAATGATGCCCCCGCGGACTCCTCGCCGCCGAAGCCGACCTCTCCCGACAGCAGGCCGGGCACGAACCACTTGAAGCCCACCGGCACCTCGAGCACCGGGCGACCGAGGTCCGCGCCGACGCGGTCGATCAGGCTCGACGAGACGAGCGTCTTGCCGATCCTGGCATCCGCCGGCCACTGCGCGCGCGCCCCGCCGTAGAGGTAGGCGATCGCGGCGGCGAGGTAGTGGTTGGGGTTCATCAGCCCGTCGCGGGTGACGATTCCGTGGCGGTCGGCATCGGCATCGTTCCCCGTCGCGATGTCATAGGGCGCGCTGTCTCCCGCCATGAGGCCGCGCAGCGAGGCCATCGCGGACGGCGACGAGCAGTCCATGCGGATCTTGCCGTCCCAGTCGAGGGTCATGAACGCCCAGCGCGGGTCGACCTCGGGATTCACGACGGTGAGGTTCAGCCCGTGCTCCTCGCCGATCGCTCCCCAGTAGTCGACGGCCGCGCCGCCGAGCGGGTCAGCGCCGATCCTCACGCCCGCCTCGCGGATCGCGTCGATGTCGATCACGGACGGCAGGTCGCGCACGTAGGCGGCCATGAAGTCGTGCTTCTGCGTGGTGTCGGCGGCGAGCGCCTTGGCGAGCTGGAACCGCGGCACGCTCCTCCAGCCCTTGGCGAGGATCTCGTTGGCGCGGTTCGCGATCCACGACGTGGCGTCGGTGTCGGCCGGGCCGCCGTGCGGGGGGTTGTACTTGAAGCCGCCGTCGCGAGGGGGGTTGTGGGAGGGCGTGATGACGATGCCGTCCGCAAGGCCCCGCCCCGACGTGCGCAGACCCTGGGGCGAGGTGGCGCCGTTCGCGACGAGGATCGCGTGGCTCACCGCGGGGGTGGGGGTGAAGCGGCCCTGCGCGTCGATCATGACGCGCACGCCCGCGGCGGCGAGCACCTCGAGGGCCGTCTCCCACGCGGGTCCCGACAGCGCGTGCGTGTCCTTGCCCATGAAGAGCGGTCCGTCGTAGCCCTGGGCGGTGCGGTACTCGATGATCGCGGCGGTGGTCGCGACGATGTGTGCCTCGTTGAAGGCCGTGTCGAAGGCGCTGCCGCGATGCCCCGAGGTGCCGAACGCGACCCGCTGATCCGGGACCGAGGGGTCGGGAACCTTGTCGTAATACTCACCCAGCAGGGCGTCGACGTCGATGAGGTCTTCGGGAAGGGCGATGGTGCCTGCGCGCTCATGCATGACCCCTACTCTTCCACGCCGGTCCGACAGGTGCCAGGGACCGTGTGTCGGGTCACGGAATGTTCACGAAACGGCAAAGACGGGTGAGAGGGATGGTCACGAGTGACTAGGCTGGACGACGTGTCAGCAGCCGAGGGATCTGCGCCGCGAAGGGCCGCCGGAGAGGGCGCCAGGCCCGCGCGGGGACGACTGCCGCGCCTGCGCTCCGGGCCGCCCGTCACGCCCGGTCCCGCGGCCGCCGCGCTGATCGTGGCGCACGACCAGGCGCGCCGCATCGCCGCCACGGTCCGGGCCGCGCTCGCGATCCCCGGCGTCGACCTCGTGCTCGTGGTGGACGACGGCTCGACGGACAACACCCAGGACCTCGCGCGCCGGGCCGGCGCAGTCGTCGTGCGCCACTCCCACGTGCGCGGACGCTCCGCGGCCGTCGAAACCGGCGCCTCGGTCATCGCGATGAGGGACGAGCCGGGCGCCCCGCCCCGCGCGGTCCTGCTGCTCGACCCCAACCTGGGCCACTACGCGATCGGTGCGGCGCCCCTCGTGCCCGCCGTCCTCGAGGGCGTGTGCGACCTCGCGATCGCGCTCACCGATGCGCAGGCGGTCGCCCCCGGAGTGCCCTCGGGGATTGCGCGCACCGCGGTTGAGCGCGCGACCGGATGGTCGCCGCGCCAGCCGCTGAGCCGCATCCGCTGCGTCACCCGCGAGGCGCTCGAGGCGTCGCTTCCGCTCGCCCGCGGATCGGGTCTCGAGCCGGGCATGACGCTCGACGTGCTCGCGGCGGGACTCGCGATCACGGAGGTCGAGTGCGACATCAGGCACAAGGGCCCGTCGATCGACGACCGCACTCCCATGGGACGCGCCAACCGGTACCGTGAGGTCCTGACGGCGGTGAGCACGCGCCGCGTGCGCGCCTCGATCGACTCGACCCGGGCCGCCATCGTTCGTCGCCGCCCCGAGGCGGCATCCGACCCGAGGGAGGACGCGTGACGCTTCCGCGCTACGCCTACCTGGGTCCCTCCGGCACCTTCACCGAGGCCGCGCTGCTCGCGATGGTCGACCCCTCCGAGGTCGAGGCCGTCCCCGCGATCGACGTGTTGACCGCGCTCGCGGCCGTGCGCGACGGTGACGTCGACTACGCGGTGGTGGCGATCGAGAACACCGTCGAGGGTGGCGTGACCGCGACGCTCGACACGCTCGCGGCGGGTGCGCCGCTGGTGATTCTGGGTGAGGTCGTGCTCCCCGTGTCCTTCGAACTCGTCGCGCGCCCCGGCACCGCGATCGAGGACGTCACGGCCGTCGCGGCCCACTCGCACGGCCTCGCGCAGTGCAGGCGCTGGCTCGCCGATCGCCTACCGGGTGCCGTGCACGTGTCCGCGACGTCCAACGCCGCCGCGGCGGGAGAGCTCGCGCAGGGCGCGACGGGGTTCGAGGCCGCTCTCGCCCCTCCCGGGCTGGGCGCCCGGCTCGGGCTCGAGGTGCTCGCGGCGGGTGTCGCCGACAACGCCCACGCGGCGACGCGCTTCGTCAAGGTGGGGCGACCCACCGCGGTGCCCGCGCCGACCGGCGCGGACAAGACCACGCTCGTGGTGCATCTGCCGGACGACCGTGCGGGAGCGCTGCTCGAGATGCTCGAACAGTTCGCCGCGCGCGGGGTCAACCTCTCGCGCATCGAGAGCCGCCCGCGCTCTGACCGCCCCGGTGAGTACTCGTTCTCGATCGACGCACTCGGCCACATCGACGAGCCGCGCATGGCGGAGGCGCTCATGGGCCTGCGGCGCACCAACCCCGTGGTGACCTTCCTGGGTTCGTATCCGGCCGCGACCGGCTATCCGACGCCCATCACGCCGGGCACCTCGGCCGAGGACTTCTCCGAGGCCCGCGCCTGGGTCCAGGGCCTGCGCTCCGGGCGCCACTAGCCCCCTTACTCGTCGCGCGCGACGTCCTCCGTGCCCTCGGTCGGCTCGGCCTCGGGATTGGCCTCGGCGTCCTCGACGGCCTCGGCCCCCGCGACCGTGGATGCGGGCACCCTCAGCACCAGGGCATCGGCCTGAACCTCCGCCTTGATGCGCGTGGCTCGGCCGAGCGACTCGCCATCCACCTGAACCTTCTGCGGCTCCTTCACACGAATCTCGAAGGCCTCGCCGCGCGCGTGGTCGATCCGCGAGTTGCGCCAGAAGCGATTGACGCGCGGCTCCTTGAGACCGGCGCCCTGCGCGACCACGGTCCCGAACAGCTCGGTCCATCCGACGATGCCGCCGCGCGCGTCGAGCGTCGCGATGTCGATCTTGCCGTCGTCGAAGCTCGCGTCGGGGATGAGCTGGATGCCCGCGGGCAGCCGTCCGACGTTCGCCATGAGCACGGTGCGCATGCGGCCCACCACGGGATCGCCGCCGTCGACCGAGATCGACGCCTCCATGCGCTTGCCCAGGTGGCGGATCGCCGCGAAGAAGTACGCGACCCAGCCCAGGCGCTTCTTCAGCTGATCATCTGCACCGGCGACCATCTCCGCGTCGAGGCCCGCACCCGCGATGACGAGGAAGATGTGTCGCTCGCCGTCGCCCTCGCCGTCCGGCGTGCGTGCGAGCTCGAGCCAGCCCACGTCCGCGCGGCGCTCGGCTCCCTCGAGAGCGGTGCGCAGCAGCGCGGGGGTGTCGCCGAGCGGCAGGTCCAGGTTGCGCGCGAAGAGGTTGCCCGTCCCCATCGGCAGGATGCCCATGGGCGTCCCGGTGCCCGCGAGGGCCTCGGCGACCGCCCGCACCGTGCCGTCGCCGCCCACGGCGACCACGACATCGGCGCCCGCCGCGAGCGCTTCGCGCGTCTGGCCCACGCCGGGATCATCGGCCGTCGTATAGAGCCACATCGGCTGGGGGAGATAGCGAATCGCGCACGCGCGCATCGCGTGCTCGCGGAGCTCGGCGACGCCGGCCTTGGTCGGGTTCGCGATGAACGCGACCCGCTCGTGCGCGTCGGCGCGCGCGGCCGCCGCGCCCAGGTCGAGCGACCGCATGGTCTGGATCCGCAGCAGTCGCCGCCACGTCGGGGGCACCGCAGCGGGGTCGCGGATGCCGATCCTCCTGGCCAGCCCCACGACGAGCGCGAGCGCCACCAGGGCGAGGAGCAGCGCGACCGCTCCGAATGTCAACGCCACGACTGTCATGGAAAGAGCCTAGTTGCGCACCTCTAGACTGGCACGCATGATCGACCTCAAGCTGCTGCGCGCCGCACCCGACGTCGTCAAGGCGAGCCAGATCTCCCGAGGCGAGGACCCCGGCACGGTCGACCAGGTGCTCGCCGCGGACGCGGCGAATCGCGCGGCGATGCAGGAGTTCGAGGCGGCCCGCGCGGAGCAGAAGGCGCTGGGCAAGGACGTGGCGCGCGCGCAGGGCGAGGAGAAGCAGGCGCTGCTGGCCCGCACCAAGGAGCTCGCCGCGCGCGTCAAGGAGTTGCAGGCGGCGGCCGATGCCGCGGCGGCCACCGCGGTCGAGCTCGCCCGGTCGTTGGGCAACCTCCCCGAGCCGGGCGTGCCTGCCGGCGGCCCCGACGACTTCGCGGTGCTGCGCCACGTGGGCACCCCGCGCGACTTCGCCGCCGAGGGTGTGACGGTCAAGGACCACCTCGAGTTGGGCGAGGGACTGCGCGCGATCGACATGGAGCGGGGCGCCAAGGTCTCGGGCGCGCGCTTCTACTTCCTCACCGGGATCGGTGCGCGACTCGAACTCGCCGTCCTCAACGCCGCGATGGCCACTGCGCTCGACGCGGGTTTCACGCCCATGATGACGCCCACGCTCGTGCGACCCGAGGTCATGGCAGGCACGGGCTTTCTGGGCAAGCACGCCGACGAGATCTACCGCCTCGAGCGTGACGACCTCTACCTCACGGGTACCTCCGAGGTGGCCCTGGCCGGCTATCACTCCGGCGAGATCGTCGACCTCGAGCCGGGGCCGCTGCGTTACGCGGGCTGGAGCGCGTGCTACCGCCGCGAGGCGGGATCGGCCGGACGGGACACGCGCGGCATCATCCGCGTCCACCAGTTCCACAAGGTCGAGATGTTCGCGTACTGCCGCCCCGAGGACGCCGCCGCGGAGCACGCGCGCTTCCTCGAGACCGAGGAGCGCATGCTGCAGGCGCTCGAGCTGCCGTACCGCGTGATCGACACCGCGGCGGGCGACCTGGGGTCGAGCGCCGCGCGCAAGTTCGACTGCGAGGCGTGGCTGCCGTCGCAGGAGCGGTGGATGGAGGTCACGTCGACCTCCAACTGCACCACCTATCAGGCGCGCCGCCTCGCGATTCGTGAGCGCCGCGAGGAAGGCAACGAGCCGGTGGCGACGGTCAACGGCACGATCGGCACGACGCGATGGCTGGTTGCCCTCCTCGAAAACCACCAGCAGGCCGACGGCTCGGTCTACGTCCCCGAGCTGCTCCGTCCCTATCTGGGCGGGCTCGAGGTGCTCGAGCCGGTGCGCTGACCATGAGCGACCGCGAGATGCGCCCCCCGCTGACCAACGATGCGTGGCGACTCGTGGGCCTCGACATCGACGGCACGCTCATGCACTGGGGCGGCGACATGTCCGACGCCGTGGTCGACGCGGTCGAGCGCGCGCGCATGTGCCGCAATCACGTGGTGCTCGCGACGGGGCGCAACATCGTCGGCATGATGCCGGTCGCCCAGCAGCTGGGGATCAGGCGCGGATGGGCGGTGTGCTCGAACGGGGCCGTCACGGTGCGCCTCAACCCCGGCGCGGCGGGAGGCTACGACATCGTCGAGAGGGTGACCTTCAACCCCCGGGCCGCGCTCGAGCTCATCCGCACCGAGCTCCCCGACGCGTTCTACGCGGTCGAGGACCTGGGTGTGGGATTCCTCGTCAACCGTGAGTTCCCCGAGGGCGAGCTCGTGGGCCGCCAGCGCGTGGTCGCCGACTTCGACGAGCTGTGCCACGACGAGGCTACGCGCGTGGTGATCAGGGCGCCGGGCGTGGACGTCAGCCACTTCGACACGCTCGTGCACAGGATCGGGCTCAACGACGTCACCTACGCCGTGGGGTATTCAGCGTGGCTCGACCTCACCCCGCCCGGGGTGTCGAAGGCCTCGGCGCTCGAGACCCTGCGCCGCCAGCTCGGCGTATACCCCGACCACACCGTGGCGGTGGGAGACGGCAACAACGACATCGAGATGTTGCGCTGGGCGGGGCACTCGGCGGCGATGGGCACGGCTCCCGACCACGTGCGCGCCGCCGCCGACGAGGTGGTCGGGTCGGTCGAGGAAGACGGCGTCCTGACGGTGCTCGACCGCCTCATCGATCCGGACCGGCTCGCCGTCCTGTAGGGCCCTCCTCCTCGATCGTCAGCACGACCTTGCCGAAGGCCTCACCCGACTCAAGCAGGCGATGGGCCTCGTGCGCCTCCGCGAGCGGGACGGTCGCATGCACGATCGGGCGCACGGCGTCGGGCACGAGCGGCCACACCTCGCGCGCGACACGAGCGACGATCGCGGCGCGCTCCTCGAGGGGACGCGACCGCAGGGTGGTGCCGAGGACGCTCGCGCGCTTGGCAAGCAGCATCCCCAGATCGAGCTCGCCACGGCTGCCCTTGAGGAGGCCGATGACGACGAGCCGCCCACCGGTGCGCAGCGCGCGCAGGTTCGCACCCAGCGCCGCGGCGCCGATCACGTCGAGGATCACGTCGGCGCCGCCCTCCGCCTCGACCAACGCCGACCACTCCTCGCCGCGGTGGTCGAACGCGCGTGCCGCCCCCAACTCCTCGCATCGGCGTGCCCGCTCGGGTCCGCCCGCGGTGGCCAGCACACGCATGCCGCGCGCCGCCGCGATCTGAATCGCGAGCGTCCCCACCCCGCCCGAGCCGCCGTGCACGAGCACGGTGTCCCCGGCCACGGCATCGGCCGCATCCAGGGTGGACACGACCGTGCAGGCCGCCTCGACGAGTGCGGCAGCCTCGACGTCACTCACCTTGTCGTGAACCGGCAGCACCAGCGACTCGTGGACGGCCACACTCTCGGCGTAGCCCCCTCCGGGCAACAGCGCGCACACGCGCTGACCGACCCTCCATCGGGACGATGCAGGGGCGGCCGAGACCACTCCAGCGGCCTCCAGCCCGGGCCACGCGGGCGCCCCGGGGGGCGGTGGATACAGGCCCCGACGCTGGAGGAGGTCCGCCCTGTTCACCCCCGCGGCTGTGATCCGCATCACGATCTCCCCGGTGGCGGGAACCGGGTCGGGGGCCTCTTCCAGGGAGGACACGCTCGCGTCTGCCGATGCCGTCGCGAATGACACCTTCATGAAATATCTCCGGTTCTCGCGTCATAGTTCGCGCCGCATATCCTCTCAACGTACATCCCGCGCGGATGAGAGCTCAGGTTTCCCCGTTGTACGCCGATACACGGGGGGATCGGCCGCTCGAATCCATGCACAGCGACGTCAGGGCTGTGCGGCGGCACGTGAGGGGAAGGTTTCATGCTCCAGAGGCTCGGTATTCGGGGAAAGCTCCTCGCCGTCGTCATGGTGCCCGTTCTCGTGCTGCTGTCGACGGTCGCGTACATCGGTCTGTCCGCCATCGGCGACTACCGCACGTCCGCGAACGCGCAGCAGCTCGTCGACACGCTCGGTGAGGCCCGCGAGACGCAGGACAGCCTGCAGCTCGAGCGTGAGGCCGCGCTGAACTTCGTGCACACGATCCAGGACTCGACGGAGAAGCTGGCCGTGGCGCGCGACGAGGTCACGACCCGCTACGACGCCCTCGCATCCGCGGCCGGACGCTCGGAGGACCCGCGTGCCGAGGGCATCCTGGCCGCCGCCACCGAGGCGGTCGGCGGCTCGGGCGACGCGATGCTGGCCGCACCGCGTGCCGTGAGCATCACCCCGGCGAGCGCGGCGGGTGAGTGGATCGGCCTGCCGACCACCGAGGAGACGGACGCGATGATCGCGGCGTATGACGCCGCCATCGAGCGTCTCGACGAGATCGCCGCTGGCACCCCCGACGAGCTCGACCTGCGCATCCCCCTCGCCGCGTTGTCGTACTCGATCGAGAACGAGCGCGTGTATGCGCGCACGATGTTCATTGACCCCGCGGAGTACAAGGCGACCCTCGAGACCACGTTCACGACCATCGACGAGGGCCTCGACGCCATCGCCGCCGCCGCCGACAAGGTCGCGGTGACCGATGAGAACGCGCAGGCGCTCGCCGCCGTCGCGACGGGTGCCGAGCTGCGCGACGCGCTCCCGCAGGTGCGCGAGGGCGTCATGTCGGGCCAGGCCTCCACGGCCACCGTCACGAACTTCTACACCGAGGTGATCGGCACCTTCGTCGCCGCAACCGACGCGGTCGCGATCGCCGTCCCCGACCGCGAGGTCGTGTCGACCCTGCAGGCGTATGGCGCGCTCGACCAGCTCATCGAGTCGATCCGCTACGAGGGCGACGTCTTCAACCGCCTCATCCGTCAGGGAACCTTCGTCACGGCGGAGATCGCCCAGACTCGTACGATCGTCGAGCGCACGCGTATCGCGCTTGAAGACGCGCAGGCCCGCGGCGCGGGTGTGTCGCCCGCGATCGAGGTGCCCGCGCTGGGTGCGTCCGGGGGCTCGACCGCGAACTCGTTCTCGACGCTCCAGAACCGCATCCTCAACGGACTCGACTCGTCGCTGGTGTCCGCGCGATCCGCCGACTGGCCCGCGAAGGTCGACGAGGAGGTCGCGCAGTACGCGCCCCTGCGTGATCAGGCGTGGGAGATGACCGAGGCTCGCGTCAACGAGACCACGTCGAGCGCGCTGACCCAGGCGATCGTCACTATCGCGATCGGCATCGCGGCGATCGTCGTCTCGCTCATCATTACGTTCGCCATCGCGCGCCGGATCGTCAACCCGCTTCGCCGCCTCACCACGACGGCGACCGCGGTCCGCGAGGAGCTCCCTCGCCTGGTGGAGCGCGTCGCCCAGCCCGGCGAGACCGTGGACGTGTCCGAGGTGCAGATCCCCGTCGAGACGCAGGACGAGGTGGGCCGCCTCGCAGAGGCGTTCAACGGCGTCAACGCCGCGACCATCGAGATCGCGCGTGAGCAGGCCGCCCTGCGTGGATCGATCTCCGAGATGTTCGTCAACGTCGCGCGCCGCGACCAGGTGCTGCTCAACCGCCAGCTCGCGAGCATCGACGAGATGGAGCGCACCGAGGACGACCCGAACCGCCTGACGCGCCTGTTTGCCCTCGACCACCTCGCGACCCGAATGCGTCGAAACTCCGAGTCGCTCCTGGTGCTCGCCGGCATCGACACGGGCCGTCGCCTGCGCAGGGCCATGCCGCTGTCCGACGTGGTTCGCACGGCATCGTCCGAGATCGAGTTGTACGAGAGGATCGACCTCGAGCTCATCGTCGACCCCGCGATGCTCGGCCACCAGGCCCTCACCGCGGCGCACCTGTTCGCGGAGCTGCTCGAGAACGCGACGGTGTTCTCCGACCCCGGCTCGCGCGTCGTCATCCGGACGGGCCGCACCGTGGACGGCTTCACCGTCGAGGTCATCGACTCCGGAATCGGCATGACGCCGGAGGAGCTCGCGGAGGCCAACGCCCGCGTCCAGTCCTCGGCGGCCTCCGAGATCCTGGGTGCGCAGCGCCTGGGCCTGTTCGTGGTCGGCCGCATTGCTCGCCGTATCGGCGCGCAGGTGGCGATCGCGTCGGAGGAGGGTCGCGGCACTGTCGCGACCGTGCTGCTGCCGTCCGCGCTCTTCGAGGCCGTTGACGACTCCGAGCCGGACGCACTTCCCGCCCCCTCTGCCCCGTCCGAGACGGCGGCACCCGCGCCCGCCATGCCGGAGCCGGCGGCACCCGCCGTGTCGGCCGCTGCGTCGCTCGTGCCTGCCGCGGACGCGTACGCTCCCGCCGCGATGGTCGAGGGCGCGAGCCTGTCCGGCCGCACGGTCGAGGAGGACGACGACTCGATCCCGATGCCGGCCGACATCGAGGCGCTGATCGCCGCGGACGCCTCCGCGGCGCCCGTCGCGACGCCGGTGTCGCACGCCGACCTCACCGAGGGTGTCTCGGGTGTCGGACTGCCGACCCGTCGTCGCCGCTCGCAGGACGACGACTCCGCGTCGGGCGAGGAGCGCAACGTCATCGGTCTGCCCGTGCGTGCCACGGCCGACCAGCTCAGCGCGCTCGAGGCGGAGCAGGCTGCGTTCACCCCCGCCGTGTCCGCCGCCGAGGTCGCTCCGCAGACGCCCGAGGAGCGCGCCTCCGTGTTCCGCGGGTTCCGCCCGCGTCGCGAGAGCGAGCCCGCGCCGACCACGGGCGCGGTCCCCGTCGTGCCGCCCGCCGCCGAGCCGACTCCCGAGGTCCACGAGTCCGGTCCCACGCCGGCCTCTGTGGGAGGGGCGTTCGCCGCGTTCGACGCGATCCGCCGCGCCGCCGCCGCTCAGCAGGAGGCATCGCAGCAGGCCGTGTCCGTCCCCGAGCCCGTCGCGGACGCCGAGCCCGTCGCGGACGCCGAGCCCGTCACGGATCTCCAGCCCGCGGCGGACGCCGAGCCCGCCGCCGACCCCGAGCCCGTCGTGGCCCCCGAGCCCGAGGCGCCGGCCCTGCCGACGTTCTCGATGCCCAAGCTGTCCACCTCCGAGATGCCGCTCGCGCCGCTCGCGCGCCGCAGCCCCGCTGTCGAGGAGCCCGCTGTCGAGGAGCCCGCGGCACGCGAGGTCGTGTCCGAGGACCCCCCTGCTGCTCCCGCGTCGCCGTTCGCTCGCTCCCCCTATGGAGCGCCGTTCGCCGCCGCCGAGCCGGCCCTGCAGCCCGACGCTTTCGCCCCCTTCGACCCGGCCTCGATCCCGGGTCTCGAGCCCGACGAGCACGAGGTCGCGGCGCTCGCCGCCGACGAGCACGAGCCCGCTCCTGCCTCCGTGCCGGTGCTCGAGGACGATGCACCGGTTGCCACTCCCGAGCCCGAGCCCGTGGCCCTGCCCTGGGCCCAGGCCCCCGCGCCCGCGGCAATCGCCGAGCCCGTCTACGAGCCGGAGCCCGCGATGGAGGCCGCCGTCGAGCACGAGGAGGCGTCGGCCCGCGCACCGTGGCTCGATGCGGCCGCGTTCGCGACGGCCGCGGCGGCGGTCGCGGAGGCACCCGCGGAGCCCGCCCCGTATCAGCCGCTCGTGACCGGTCCCACGACGCCCGAGCCGCAGCCCGAGGCCGCTGCGGACGCCGGCGTCACCCAGGTGGCGCTGGGCGACCCGTACGGCTACGTCGCGCTGCACCCGAGCATGGACGACATCATCGCCCAGGCCTCGGGCGAGGAGGCCGGTCGCGCCGGGTTCTTCGGCCGGCTCTTTGGCCGTGGCCGCAAGGACGACGAGCCGTCGCCCGCATCGGCCATGCCCACCCGCGCACCGTTCGCCCCCATCTCGAACGAGCCCGTCGCACCCGCGCCCGCGGTCTCCGCGTTCGAGCCCGAGGCGACCGCTCCGACGGCGCCGGCGGCCTTCGCTCCCGCGCCGTATCTGCCCCCCACGCCCGCGCCGACACCGCCCCCGGCATCGTTCGCGCCGGAGCCCGGTGCACCCGTGGCGGAGCCCTTCGCGTTCACCCCCGCGCCAGCGGCACCCGAGCCCGCGCCGGCTCAGCCCGCGGCGTTCTCGCCCGAGCAGCTTGCCAACCCGCTCGGCTGGGAGGCCGCTGGCGCCTCGGCACTCGAGGCGGCGACGTTCGAGGCCGCCGCGACCACGTATGAGCCCAGGCTCGACACGGACCACCCGTCGGGTCGCTACCACGCGGACGAGGAGGCTGACCTCACGAGGTCGGTGTTCTCGGAGCTCAGCTCGCTGTCGGAGTCGCGCCCCAAGGTGGAGAAGACGCGCGCGGGACTGCAGAAGCGCCGCGCGGTGACCGAGAAGCCCGTCGAGGTCACCCCGATCGCCGAGGAGGTCACGCTGACCCCCAAGGACCGCGACGCGGAGGCCGTTCGCCACCGCTTCAGCAGCTTCTACTCGGGCACGCAGCGCGCCCGTTCCGACGTCGAGGAGCTCGAGCTGCGCTCGACTCCGCAGCCGGCGAACGAGTAGACCATGACCCTTATCGACCACACCCGCACGGCCCCGCAGGCCACCACCCTCAAGGAGTACTAGTGACCGCCCTCAGCACCGAGGCCACCAATTTCGGGTGGCTCCTGGACAACTTCGTCGAGTCCGTTCCCGGCACCCGCCACACGCTTGTGGTGAGCGCCGACGGCCTGCTCATGGCGATGTCGAAGAACCTGGACCGCACGGAGGGCGACACGCTCGCCGCGATCGTCGCGGGCATGTCGAGCCTCACGCGTGGCGCCGCGCGCCAGCTGCAGGCCGGCGAGGTGCGCCAGTCGATCGTCGAGATGGACGAGCTATTCCTGTTCCTCATGAGCGTGTCGAACGGCTCGGTGCTCGCGGTGGCCGCCGACTCGACGTGCGACGTGGGCCTCGTGGGCTATGAGATGACGCTGCTCGTGTCGCGCTTCGAGAACGCGCTCACGCCTCAGCTCATCACCGAGATGCGTCAGAACCTCCCGACGGACGGCCAGACGCGGGCCTAACCATGAGCGACGCGACGATGCCGCACGACGGCGAGGAGGAGGCCTACACCGTACGGCCGTACGCCGTGACGGGCGGGCGTGTCAGCGCCGCGAGCACGGACCTCCCGATGGAGGCGCTGGTCGAGACCACGACCGACACCAAGGCTTTGACGGGGCTCACCCCTGAGAAGAAGAAGATCCTGGAGCTCGCTTCAGGGGAGTACCAGTCCGTGGCCGAGCTGTCGGCCCACACCCGGCTTCCGCTGGGTGTGGTCCGGGTGCTGGTGACGGATCTTGCCGCAGTCAATTATCTGAAGATCCACGTGGGCGGAACCGCGCAGGATGAGTCGACTCACGACTCGTCCGGCGGACTGTCCCTGAGCCTCCTGGAGAGTGTCCTCGATGGCATCGCAGCCCTCTAACGCGGCGGTCGCCGCTCCCGCGGTCAACGCCGCGCCCACGGTCGTGAAGATTGTGATTGCAGGCGGTTTCGCCGTCGGCAAGACGACCTTCATCGGCTCCATCTCCGACATCGACCCGCTGAATACCGAGGCCGCCATGACCGAGCACTCGGTGGGCGTCGACGATGCGGGTGGCGTCACCGACCGCAAGACCACCACGACGGTCGCCATGGACTTTGGCCGCATCGCGCTGCCCGGGTCGCTGTGGCTCTACCTGTTCGGCACGCCGGGCCAGGATCGCTTCCTCTTCATGTGGGACGACCTGGTGCGCGGCGCGATCGGCGCCGTGGTGCTGGTCGACACCGAGCGTCTCGATCAGTGCTTCCCCGCGGTCGACTACTTCGAGGGCCGGGGCATCCCGTTCGTCGTGTGCGTCAACTGCTTCGACGGCGTGGCGCGCCACACCCTCGAGGACGTCCGCGAGGCGCTCGGCATCCCGGACGACGTCCCGGTGATGTACACCGACGCCCGTGAGAAGGCCGCGACCAAGCAGGCCCTCATTTCGGTGGTGCAGCTCGCGATGCGTCGCATCAAGGACCGCTGACCACCACCATGAACGGGGAGCGCCCCCGCATCCGGGCTGAGGCCGGTTGCGGGGGCGCTCCCGTGTCCGGCGCTACCCTTGCACAGTGATCTACGTCGATGGCTCGGCCCTGTGCAGGTTCCTGCCGGGCGTGCGCTACTTCGACGAGTTCAACGACTTCGCGGTCCCGCGCATCGGGGAGCTCGCGACCACCCAGCTGGGATTCACGGAGCTGCGCCAGGCCGCGGAGCTGTATCCGCGCGAGCAGAAGTCCAAGGCCTTCGACGTGGTCGAGATGGTGCGAGCGTCGATCCCCGTGATCCGGTTCTCGGAGCACAACATGTCGGTGTCGACGCATGCGGTTGCGGTGCTCAAGCCCTTCGCGGCGCTGCACCTGGGTGCGGCCGTCGCTCATCCCGAGATTCACGCGATCCTCACGTACGACGCGGAGCTCGCCCGGGCCTCCGAGCTCTACGAGCTGCAGGTGCTGAGCCCGGGCCTCGCTCCGGGCTGGCACAATGTCACCGGCGCCTAGGCGCCAAGGAGAGTTGACCGAGCGGCCGAAGGTGACAGTCTTGAAAACTGTTGAGGCGTAACCCGTCTCCGCGGGTTCGAATCCCGCACTCTCCGCTCAGTGTTCGGCCTGGCCCGTCGCGCGTGCCGCGTCGGGACCCAGCGGGAGGGCTTTTGCCCGCGCCACCCCGAGCCCGCTATCCTGGGCACCCTTGGAGACGTCGCATAGTCAGGTCTAGTGCGCGGTCCTGCTAAGACCGTGAGGGGCTTATACCTCCTCCGTGGGTTCAAATCCCACCGTCTCCGCTTCAGAAAGGCCCCTCCTCGGAGGGGCCTTTCGACTGCGTGAGGACGATGCTCCGATTCAGTCTCCCGGCAGCACGAGAGGACGGCCGGGAGACAGCGGCCGGTGCAGGTGGCGGTTGAGGAAGCCCCGTACGAGCCCTTCGAGGTCGACCGCGGTGCGGTCGAGCAGCCACTGCACCTGCAAGCCGTCGAGAAGGGCGATCACCTGCGCGGCGATCTCCTCGGGATCGGACTTGCGGCGCAGCTCTCCCTCCTCTTCGAGCTCGCGCAGCGCGTCGATCAAGAGCTCGCGGAGCCACGCGTAGCGCTCGCGGAAGTACTCGTGGCCGGGGTGGTCGGGCGCGGTCGCGGCGGCGGACAGGATCGCGAAGAGCTTGACCGAACCCGGTGTCTCGCTCGAGAAGCGCGCGACGTCGATGAAGCCCTGGAGCAGGGCTCGGCCGTCCCGCTGCGCGGCGGGAAGCAGGTCAATCCCGAGGTCGTCGCGGTACCGCAGCGCGTCCACGAGGAGCAGCCGCTCGTCGGGATACCGCCGGCACAGCTCGTCGGGCTCAAGCCTCGCGCGACGGGCGATGCGCGCGAAGGAGCCGTCGCGATAGCCGTGCTCGCGAATCTCCTCGAGTGCCGCGGCGAGTACCGTGCGCTCGTCGTCGGCGAGGCTGAGGCGATCGCCGCCGGGCCCCTGAATGCTCACCTGCTGTGTCATGACCGCCTCCCGAACGTCGTTGTCCCGGTGTCTCGACTCTAGACCCGCGTGGTGGCGGTGATGCATCGTTGAGACGAGCGGCGCGAGCGTGCGCAACCACGCCTCGAGACCCTGTATAGTTGTGTCTCGGCTCGCAAGGGTCATGCGCCCGTAGCTCAACGGATAGAGCATCTGACTACGGATCAGAAGGTTGGGGGTTCGAATCCCTCCGGGCGCGCCACAGGCCGGACCTCAGGGTCCGGCCTTCGTCGTTTTCCGGGGCTTGCCAGGCGCTGAGGTACCCCCCAGGGTCTAGCGTGCGAGTTGTCAGCCCGGACGCCCGTCCTCGCTGCGGAAAGGCACTGCGATGGACTTCCTCTCTCACTTTGTGGACATCCTCCTGTGGTCGCTGTGGTTCGCGATCTGGATCTCCTTCATCTTCCTCGTCATCCGGTTTGTCATGGACATCTTCAGGGACGAGCAGCTCTCGGTCGCCGGCAAGATCGCGTGGACCCTGCTCCTGGTGGTCCTCCCGATCCTCGGCTCGCTCATCTACATCTTCGCGCGGGGCCGCGGGATGGCCGAGCGCGACCTCGTCGCCGCGAAGCAGGTGCGCGCCGCGCAGGTCGAGTACACGCGCGGCCTGATCGACGAGGCCGGACCGGCCGCGGAGATCAAGGCGGCCAAGGAGCTGCTCGACGCTGGCGCGATCTCCCAGGCGGAGTTCGACACGCTCAAGGCCCGCGCGCTCGCGTAGTCCTCACGCCTCCGTCACGGCGGTCTGGCCCTGCGGGGTCAGGCCGCCGTGTCGCGTCCGTCCTCGTCGAGCGCGAGCCGCGTGACCGTGTCGCCGGCGATCGCGACGACGGTGAGCGCCGCCTCGCGGCCGGGAGGCAAGAGTCTCACCGTGACCGTCTCGGTGGCATCGCCCAGGATCCGCGCGACGCGCGTCTCGACCCTCGCCATCGCGTCGCCGCCCGCGAGGCCGGTGCCGCGGTCGTCGAGGAGTGTCACGTCGACTCCCCTGCTCCGCGCGGCCGCGGCGGCGTCGAGCACGGCCGGGGTCGCGAGAGAGCGTCCGCGCACGCCGTCTCGTAGCCGCGCCTCGCCCTCGCGCCCCGCCGCGCGTTCCTGGTCTGTGAGCGGCTCGCCCGTGGCGATGCGTTCGAGGAGTGGCCTCGAGGCGACCGCGACCTCTGCGGCGCGCTGCAACCGCACCTGGCGCCCCGCCTCGGCGGCCGCCGCCGCTGCCGAGGCGTCGACGGAGCGCTCGGTCAGGGCGTTGATGCGATGCGCGGTGCGGCGCAGGCTCGCGACGAACAGCGTCGCGACCACCAGCAGCCCAAGCTGCGTGTCGACCATCATCACCCCCGTGAGCACCGAGCGTCCGGTGCTCACGGTCCACGCCGCCGTGATGGCGGTCATGAGGCCCGCGGCCATCCATGCGAATCCGGCCCGCCCGCGCAGGATGAGGAACCACAGCAGCCACGTGTTGGATCCCAGGTGCCACGAGGCACGTCCCGTCGGACCCTCGGTGGGCAGGCACCAGGAGATCAGCGCGGTCGACACGATCACCGCCCCGATCACGAGCAACGAGTCTCGCAAGGGGAACGGGTCGGGATGGGGGCGCGCGAGCAGCACGCCGGCGGCGGAGACGATGACCGCGGCCACGTAGGCGGGCCAGGCCACCGACAGCGTGTCGATCGTGGTGACGGTGAAGACGATGTTGGTGACGACGAAGACGCCGAGAATGAGCGCGGCACCCTCCGACCGCAGCGCGAGGAGCCTACTGACGTCCACCGTGCGCGAGGCCTGAGGCGCCGTCACGCGATCCGCCCGACTCACGGCCTGCTCCACGCGAGCGTCACGGTGGTTCCCGTGCCGGGGCTTGAGCTGATCTCAGCGTCTCCGCCCGCGACGGCGCGCATGCGCTCGAGGATGCTCACGCGGATGCCGAGCCGTCGCTGGGAGACCTTGGCGGGGGAGAATCCTGGCCCCTGATCGGACACCACCACGCGGGCCGTGGAGTCGTCGACATCGATCTCCACGCGCGCGCCGCAGTCGGGACCGGCGTGGCCGAGCGCGTTGCGCATGGCCTCCGCCGTCGCCTCGGCGAAGGCGGCCACGACCCCGGCGGGAAGCGGCGACTCGCCGTCGACGGCGTACCGCACGGGGACCTCGGGTGCGAGCGCCGCCGCGGTCGAACGCACGACCGCGACGAATTCTTCGGGATCGTAGTCGCGCGACTCGCTGCGCCCGCTCGCGAGCGTCTCGACGCGCGTGATCGCGCGTCGCGCCTGGTCGGCGAGCTCCGCGGGTGGCGTGACGCGCGAGGCGGCAAGCAGGACCGACATCACGTCGTCGTGCACGATCGCATTGATACGGGTCTGCTCGGCCTCGCGCGTGCGCCGCGTGGCCTCGAGGGCGGCCTGTTCGCGCGCGTGCTCGGCCGCGGCGTCCTGGCGATCGCCAGCGGCGATGAGGGCCACGGACACCCCTGTGACGATCAGGCAGAAGATCACCGCCCCCAGGCCGTCGAGGACGGCCTCGAGCGCGGCATCGTCCCTCACCTGGACCTGCACCATTGCGACCACCGGGCCCTGGAGCAACGGGAACAGCCACACGAGGGGTCGCGGCCACGCGATCGCGAGCGCGGTCGCATGGATCGCGGTCACGCCTTGGAGCCATGGCGTGGTGTCGTCCGCGAGGACGTCGTCGATCATGAAGGCGGGCCACGCCACCTGGATCGCGAGGAACGCCAGCGACGTGCCGCCCGCGAGGCCCAGCAGCGGACGGATCGGCATGGTGCGCGACAGCACGGGGTACACCACGGGGATCCCCACACCCACCACGACCGTGGCGATGCCGAACGGCGAGCGGAGCTGGCCGATCTGCGCGAGGAAGCCCGAGCCGCCGGTGGCCATCAGCGCCCCGAAGATGAGTCCGCCGATGCCGAGCGCGAAGAGCAGGGTGCGCTGAATGCGCTCGCGTGCCGGATGCTCGGCGACGGTCACTGAGGTCCCTCGAGAAGACCGTCCTCGAGGGCACGCTTGTACAGGTCGACGCGAGACTGTGCGGGGCGGCCCGCGTCGGCGTACTTGCGGCGGATCCTGCTCACGTAGTCGGCCACCGTCTCGCGCGACACTCCCAGGTGACGCGCGACCGAAGAGGCGGTGAGGCCCGAGGCGTACAGCGACAGGATCTCGCGTTCGCGCGCGCTGAGCCTGGCGTCCGCGATCGAGTCGTCGGAGTCGATCGCGGCGGCCCAGTCGGTGCCGAACACCTCCTGGCCCGCGGCAGCCGTGCGAATCGCGTCGAGAAGGACGTCGGGTTCGGAGGATTTCCGAATGAGGCCCAGCGCCCCGGCCCGCGCGGCCGACTGGATGAGGCGCCGGTCCTCGCCTCCGGTGTAGATGAGCACGTGCGCGCCCAGCGCGTGTATCGCGGCGATGTTGGACTCGGGTGTCGACCCGTCCGCGAGACGCAGGTCGAGCACCACGAGATCGAGGGTGCGGCCCAGGCCGGGCAGCGCATCGACGGTCTCGACGAGTCCCGCGAGATCGAGATCGGGCGTCCCCTCGACCAGGTCCCGGAAGCCCAAGGAGATCAGCGCGTGGTCCTCGACCAAAGCGATGACCCGGCGTGCGGACGCTGCGGCCACGGTTCACCCCCTTCTACGAGACCGAATCCTAGTCGATTCTCGGTCGTCATCCCTGGATGAAGGCGTATTCGAGGTGGTGCCCCCATAAATGGGGGCTTGAGCGGGGTGCGCGCCGGTGGGAGTTTCTTCGTGAGGTACACGCGGGAGGTGGAGAGGGGTTCGAGTGGTGGGCTGGTCGAGTGAGTCAGTGGCACTCGTCGTCACCGGGGGGTTGCTCGCACTCGTCGTCATCACCTCTCTTCACCCCCGCGTGGCCCTGACGCCAGGCTCGAGGATCGTGTTCCTCGCCGGCGCCGTGGCCTTCGTGGGCTTTGCACTCGTCGCCGAGTACGTGGTCGACGTCACCGTCCCGCCCGTGGTGCTGGCGCTGCCGGTGCTGCCGCTTGCGGTGGGCGCCGTGCTGATTCGCGCTGCCGTGAGCGAGCCGCGGGGTGCGCGGCAGGCTCCCGCCGCGAGCGTGCCTGCACGACCGGCCGTCGAGTTCCCGGTCGCGCCCGCGCCGTTCGGCGCGCAGGGTCCGGGCGCGGAGCGACTCCTCGCGTCGAGCCCCTATGCGACGCCCTCCGAGCTGTCCGAGCTCGCGTATGGACACCCCGAGCTGCGCACCGCGATCGCCGCGAACCCGTCGTCACCCGCGAGCCTCCTGCAGTGGCTCACCGAGCAGGGCGAGCCCGCGGTGCTTGCCGCGATCTCCGCACGCGGGCGCCTGCTGGGCTAACAGCCCGCTGCGTCACCAGGGGGCGCCGCGCTCACTCCGGTGACGCGGTCCCGGCCTCGAAGGACCCGGTCCACGCCTGCGCGGAGGTGACCACGCACACGGCAGTGCGATCGCCCGCCTCCCACGTCTCACGCGACGGCGCCCACACGCGCCACGCGAGGCCGTCGACCACGCCCGCCGCGGCATCGTCCGCCTCCTCGCGCAGCAACGCGACCCGACCGGCGCAGAACTCCTGCGAGCGCGTCGCGATGGTCCCGGCTCCGATCCACTCGGGCTCGGTGAACGTCAGCGCGGCAATGGTCTCGGCACGGTGCGGCTCGGCGCACGGCACGGCCATGACCTCGCCCACCGTGGCGCCGTCACCCGGCACATCCTCGAGGCACAGGCCCTCGACCACCGCCATGCCCGACACCGCGCCCGTCGCCCCGCGCTGCACCGGCTCGATCGACCGCGCGCCTGCCTCGAGCACGACGTCGGCAACCACCCCACCCGCGATCGCGAGCGCGGTCGCGCCGCCGAGCATCCATGCGAGCACCACTCCGCGCCGGCTCCGCTTGCGTGGGCGCGCGGGTGCCCCACCGTCGAGGAGCGCCGATGCCGGGGCGGCGGCCTCCGCCGATCGGGTCGGGCGCACGGGGGCCGTCCCGAGGGCGGGCGGGGGTGCGAAGTCGTCGCTCATGCTCACGCGTCCGCGAAGTCGATGACGACGGGCACGTGGTCGGACGCGCCCTTGCCCTTGCGCTCGTCGCGCACGATGCTGCCGGCCGTCGCGCGAGCGGCCAGCGGCGCGGAGGCGTAGACGAAGTCGATCCGCATCCCCTCGCCCTTGGGGAAGCGCAGCTGCTTGTAGTCCCAGAAGGTGTACGTGCGCTCCGCGGGCAGGAAGCGGCGCGAGAGCTCAACGTAGCCGGCGTCCTCGAACGCGTGGAAGGCCGCGCGGGCCTCGGGCGTCACGTGAGTGACGGCCTCGGAGTCCTCCTCCGACCAGATGTCGGTGGGTAGCGGCGCGACGTTGAAGTCGCCCACGAGGGCGGTGGGGGAGTCGGCCCACGTGGAGGCCGCGTCGCGCAGCCGCGCGAGGAAGTCGAGCTTGTACGTGTAGTGGGGATCCGCGAGGCCGCGCCCGTTGGGGACGTACAGGCTCCACACCCGCACGCCGCCGCATGTGGCGCCCAGGGCGCGCGCCTCGACGATGGGATCGACGCCGGCCTTGTCGAAGCCCGGCTGAGCGGGGAACGCGCTCTCGACGTCGGCGAGACCGACCCTCGACGCGATCGCGACGCCGTTCCATTGGTTGAGACCGTGGATCGCGAGCTCGTAGCCGGAGGCCTCGAAGGCCTCGCGCGGAAACTGCTCGGGCTTGCACTTGATCTCTTGCATCGCGAGCACGTCCGTCTCGGACCGCTCGAGCCAGTCGACCACGCGGTCGACTCGCGCGCGGATGGAGTTCACGTTCCAGGTGGCGAGGCGCATGGAGCCAACCTACCGGCGCGCGCGCCGCCGGTAGGTTGGAGCCATGGCCATCGCACTCGTCACTGGAGCATCCGCCGGACTGGGCGAGGAGTTCGCGTGGCAGCTCGCCACCGCCGGCCACGACGTGGTGTTGGTCGCCCGTTCGCGCGACCGGCTCAGCGAGGTCGCCCACCTCGTGCGATCCGCGACGGGGAGATCCGCCGAGGTCATGGCGGCGGACCTGTCGACCGACGACGGCCGCGAGGCGGTGGCCGCCCGGCTGTCCGCGACGGACCGCCCGGTCAGCCTGCTCGTCAACAACGCCGGGCACGGCATCGGCGCCCCCTTCACCGCCTCGACGTGGGACCAGGAGCGCGCCCTGCTCGACGTCCACGTGACCGCGCCGCTGCGCCTCACGCACGCCGTGCTGCCCGGCATGATCGCGCGCGGCCACGGCGCCGTGGTCAACGTCGCATCGATCGCGGCACACCTGTCGAACAGCACGTATGCCGCCCACAAGCGGTGGGCCGTCGAGTTCACGCAGGCGCTCGCGGGCCAACTCGCGGGCACGGGAGTGACCGCCACCGCGGTGCTCCCCGGCCTGGTGCGGACGCGCTTTCACGACGCGGCCTCGCTGCGGCACATGCGCGACGAGTTCCCCGACGCCGCGTGGCTCGACCCCGAGCAGGTCGTGACCGCCGCGCTCGCCGCGGTGCGCCGCGGCCAGACCGTCGTGACCCCCTCGGCACGGTACGCGGTCGCGGGAGCGCTGCTCGGCGTCCTTCCCGGTCGCCTCACGCGGGGGCGCCGCAGCCAGCAGCGGGACTGAGCCGCCGCTCACCGTCCGCGCGACCGACGCCACTAGTCTGGGCGCCATGACCACCGGAATCGCCCTCACGGGAACGCCGCGCGAGCAGCTGCGCGACCTCATCACGGAGCTGGCCGTCGTGCGCGGCCGCATCACCCTCGCGTCGGGCCGCGAGGCCGACTACTACGTGGACCTGCGGCGCATCACGCTGCACCACCGCGCGGCCCCGCTCGTGGGGCACGTCCTGCTCGACGCTCTCGAGGAGGCCGGGTACGGCCCCGCCGACATCGACGCCGTGGGCGGGCTCACGCTGGGCGCGGATCCCGTCGCGACCGCGCTGCTGCACGCCGCCGCATCGCGCGGCCTCGACCTCGACGCCTTCGTGGTGCGCAAGGAGTCGAAGGCGCACGGACTGCAGCGCCGCATCGAGGGACCCGACGTCGCCGGCCGGCGCGTCGTCGCCGTCGAGGACACCTCGACCACGGGCGGCTCGGTGCTGACGGCGGTCGAGGCGCTCCGCGAGGCGGGTGCGGAGGTGGTCGCCGTGGCCGTGATCGTCGACCGCGCGACCGGAGCGCGCGAGGTCATCGAGGAGGCGGGCCTTCCCTATCTCGCGCTCTACGGCCTCGAGGACCTGGGCCTCCAGTAGGAACGATGCCGGGCGCACCTGCTGGCGCCCGGCGCCGCCCGCTAGGGTGAGCCCCATGCGCACGCTGATGTCGATGAGGGTGGGCACCGGCGTGCTGGCGAGCATGGTGGCTATCGCCCTCGTCTCGGGCGCCCTGCCGGCGGTCCCCGCGGTCATCATCGCGGGGGTCGCGTTCGTGGTGCTCGGCGGGTGGGAGGCGTACTCCGCGTACACGCACCGCGACCAGGCCGAGAAGTTCGCGCGGGCGCACGGCTGGGAGCACGTGCCGCGCACGGCCGCGTACTCGACGCGCTTCACCGGCATGCCGTTCGACCTGGTGGGTGACTCGGTGCGCCAAGAAGACGTGCTGCGCGGCACCTATGCCGGGCTGCGGTGCGCCGCCTTCACCCACGTGGTCGAGACCACGCGTCAGGGTGAGAGCGCGGTCGTGCAGTCCTTCCACGTGACGCTCGCGGAGCTGCCGGTCGCGCTGCCGCGCCTCGACATCGTCCCCGAGAACCTCGCCCATCACGTCGCCCAGGCCCTCGGCGGCATTGACATCGAGGTCGAGTCTCATGAGTTCAACGCCCGCTGGCGCGTGATCGCCCGCGACCGTAAGTACGGCCACGACGTGATCGACCCGCGGATGATCGAGCGGCTCCTCGCGTGGGACGCGCACGGCAGGTCGATCCGCATCGATGGAGGCGCGGTGATGGTGTGGGGGCCGGGCCGCGAGGCCGTCGACACGCTCGCCAAGCGGCTCGACGTCGTGGTGGGCGTCGCGCGCCGCATCCCGGCCCACGTGCTGCGCCGCTACGAGGAACAGGGCCACGCGATGCGCGAGCCGGACGCCCCGCTCACGGGCCCGGACTGGGCCACCACCCCAGGCGCCCTGACCTCTCGCCGGTACACCGGCATCGGCGCGGAGGACGAGCCACTCAACCCGTGGCGCGATCCCGAGGAAAACCCCTCGTCTGGCGCGTGAGGGTGCCGCGCGCGGACGTTCCTCGCTAGAGTCGCGAGAGACGTCAGGAGAGACACATGCTGGAGTGGTTCTTCATCGCGCTCGCGGTGATTCTTGTGATCGTGGCGCTGTGGGCCGTCGCCGCCTACAACGGGCTGGTCACGCTGCGCAACCTCGTGCAGGAGGCGTGGCGCCAGATCGATGTCGAGCTGCAGCGCAGGCACGACCTCATTCCCAACCTGGTCGAGACCGTCAAGGGTTACGCGAAGCACGAGCGCGAGACGCTCGAGGCCGTCACCCAGGCGCGCACGATCGCGGCCGCTCCGGGCTCCTCGCCCGCCGAGCAGGCCGCCCAGGAGAACATCCTCACCCAGGCGCTGGGCAGGCTCTTCGCGGTCGCCGAGGCGTACCCGGACCTCAAGGCCAACCAGAACTTCATGCAGCTCCAGCAGGAGCTCACCAACACCGAGGACCGCGTGGCGGCGGGCCGACGCTTCTACAACGCGAACGTGCGCACGCTCAACACGCGCATCGAGACCTTCCCGACGGTGATCATCGCGAACATGTTCGGCTTCGCTCGCGAGGAGTACTTCGAGACCGAGGACGCAGCGCGCCAGGCGCCCAACGTTCAGTTCTAGCCGTGGGGCCGGGCTTCACGGTCGATGCCTCGAACGGGGTCACCTCCGCGGTCATGATCGCGCTGGTGGCGATCGCGGCGGCAGTGGTCGTCGCCGGCGCGGTGCGCTACTACCGCGCGGAGCAGGAACGGCTCGCGCGCGTGCGCGCGCTGGTCGACTCGCGCGGGTGGGTCTATACCCCGCGGGACGACTCTCTTGCCGAGCGGCTCACCACCAGGCCCTTCGGTGGCGGGGACGAGCGCGAGGCTCGCGAGATCATCACCGGCTCTCGCGAGGGCCGGCCTTTCCAGGCCTTTCGCTACGTGGTGATCGATCACTCGCGCGACTCGAAGGGCCGCCGCACCACGACCCGCACGGACCACCAGGTGGTGTGGATCCCGCTCGCGAGGGCGCTGCCCGTGCTGCGCCTGTCTCCCGACGACGGCCTGCAGCGGCTCCTCACCGGGCTCGGCTGGGGCGACGTCGACACCGAGTCGCACGCGTTCAACCAGCGATGGCGGGTCAGCGCGCGCGACGACGCGTACGCGCACGCCGTGCTCGCGCCCCACGTGATCGAGGAGCTGTTGCGCAGGGAATGGTGGGGAGCGACCCTCGTGATCGAGGGGGCCGTGCTCGCGCTGGTGCGCACCGGGCGTCCCGACTTGTCCACCCTGGACGCGTCGCTTGACCGGCTCGAGGCGTTGGTGGGCCTCATCCCGCCGTTCGTGCTCGCCGACTACGGCAGCTGAGGAGGCCCGGCGGGCGAGGAGTCGGCGTCCTCGCCGGTGATGTCCTCCGCGATGGCCTCGACGGCGCGGCTCGCCTCGCGGCGGTGCTTGATCGTCTCGATCACGATCGGCAGGACGGACACGAAGACGATCACCAGCGCGGCGACCTCGAGGTTGTCGCGGATGATCGCGACGTTGCCCAGGAAGTAGCCGAGCACCGTCACGCCCACGGCCCAGACGAATGCGCCGATCACGTTGAACTTGATGAAGTGCCCGTAGTGCATGCGGCCGATGCCGGCCGCCACGGGGATGTACGTGCGCACGAACGGCACGAAGCGGGCGAGCACGATCGCCCTTCCCCCGTAGCGCTCGAAGAAGGCGTGCGTCTTGTCGATGTGCTCGCGCTTGAAGAACCGCGAGTCGGGCCGGTTGAAGATCGCCGGCCCCGCCTTGTGGCCGATGAAGTAGCCGAGCTGGTCGCCGATGAAGGCCGCGAGGAACAGCGCGAGGCACGCGACCCACAGCGGCACGTCCAAGAGGCCCGTGCCGATGAACAGCCCCACCGTGAACAGCAGCGAGTCTCCCGGCAGGAACGGAAACAGCAGCCCCGTCTCGATGAGGATGACCACGCAGATCGCGGCGAGCGCCCAGCCGCCAAAACTCGAGATGAAGGACTCGATCATGGTCTCGGGGTCGAGCCACCCGGGTCCGAGGGTGGGCAGGCTTGCGGCAAGTGCGGCGGTGTTCACGTCGGTAATCGTACGTCCGCACTGCGAGGATGAGCCCATGACCGTCACTCTCGGCACCCCGCTCACGCCCACCGCGACCAGGGCGGTGCTGCTCGGCTCGGGAGAACTGGGCAAGGAGGTGGCGATCGAGCTCGCGCGGCTGGGCGTCGAGGTGATCGCCGTCGACCGCTATCCGCACGCCCCCGCCATGTCCGTCGCGCATCGTGCCCACGTGGTCGACATGCTCGACCCCGTTGCACTACGCGCCGTGATCGACGCCGAGCGTCCCCACCTGGTCATCCCCGAGATCGAGGCCATCGCGACGCAGGTGCTCGCGGAGGTTGAGGAGTCGGGGCTGTCGACCGTGATCCCGACCGCACGCGCGACGATCCTCACGATGGACCGCGAGGGCATCCGGCGCCTCGCGGCGGAGGAGCTCGGGCTGCCCACCTCGCCGTACCGGTTCGTCGACACGCGCGATGACTTCGCCGCGGCTGTCGCCGAGCTCGGCACGCCGTGCGTGGTCAAGCCGGTGATGTCGTCCTCGGGCAAGGGGCAGTCCGTCGTGCGCACGCCTGCCTACATCGACGCGGCGTGGACGTACGCCGTCGAGGGCGGCCGCGCCGGCGGCTCGCGGGTGATCGTCGAGGGCTTCGTCGACTTCGACTACGAGATCACGCTGCTCACCGTCCGCCACGCCGGAGGCGTGACGTTCCTGCCGCCCGTGGGCCACACGCAGGTCGACGGTGACTATCGCGAGTCGTGGCAGCCGCAGGAGATGTCCGAGTCGGCGCTCGCCGAGTCCCGCCGGATCGCGGGGGCGGTGACCGAGGCGCTGGGCGGTCGGGGCGTCTTCGGGGTGGAGCTCTTCGTCGCGGGAGACCGCGTGCTGTTCTCGGAGGTCTCGCCGCGCCCCCACGACACGGGCCTCGTGACGCTCGTCTCGCAGGACCTGAGCGAGTTCGCGCTGCACGCGCGCGCGATCCTCGGGCTGCCGGTGCCCGGGGTGCTGTCGCTCGGCGCGGCGGCCTCGTGCGCGGTGCTTGCCGAGGGCTCGGGCGTGCCGGTGTTCGCGGGCGTGGACGATGCCGTGGCGGAGCCGGGCACGGACGTGCGGCTTTTCGGCAAGCCTCGTGTGGAAGGACGGCGCAGGGTGGCGGTGACGCTTGCGCGCGGGGAGGACGTCGCCCAGGCGCGCGAAAAGGCGAGGGCGTCGGCATCGGCTCTGCGGATTGAGCTCGCGTGAGCGGCAGTTCGGTCGAGACAGGCGACCTCGCGCCTCACCACGGGCTGGGCCCGTGGGAGGGCGAGTGGCCGGCCGACCCCCGCTACGACCGCGAGCTGCTGGCATATGGCGACCGTCGCAACGTCGTGGACCGCTACCGGTATTGGACGCTCGAGGCAATCGTCGCGGACCTCGATCAGCGCCGTCACCCGTTCCACGTCGCGATCGAGAACTGGCACCACGATCTCAACATCGGCTCCGTGGTCCGCACCGCCAACGCGTTCCTCGCGCGTGAGGTGCACATCGTGGGCCACCGTCGGTGGAACCGGCGTGGTGCCATGGTGACGGACCGCTACCAGCACATTCGCCACCATCCGACGGTCGAGGACTTCGCCGCATGGGCCGACGCCGCGGGGTTGCCTGTGGTCGGCGTGGACAACCTGCCCGGCTCGGTGCCGCTTGAGACGTATGAGCTTCCTCGCGAGTGCGTTCTGGTCTTCGGCCAGGAGTCCGTCGGCCTCTCCGAGGCGATGAGGGAGCGCGCGGTCGCGACGCTGGCGATCGCGCAATACGGGTCGACGCGATCCATCAACGCCGGGGCCGCCGCGGCCATCGCGATGCACGCGTGGGTGCGCCTCCACGGTGACGTCGACGCGGGTCACGGCTGACCGCTCGCCCTAGGACCTTCGCCACCCCGACACCTGCGTTATCTGACAGAATGGACCGCGGTTCCATCCGCACAAGCTCAGGAGTTACCCATGGCTATCGCCACCACCGAGTCGTACGCCGCGATGCTGGACGCCGCCAAGGCCGGCGGCTACGCGTTCCCCGCGATCAACATCACGTCGTCGTCGTCCGTCACCGCAGCCATCCAGGGCTTCGCGGAGGCCGAGTCCGACGGCATCATCCAGGTTTCGGTGGGCGGTGGCCAGTACGCCTCCGGCTCGACCATCAAGGACGCGGTTGTGGGTTCGCTCGCGCTCGCCGCGTACGCCCGCGTCGTCGCGGAGAAGTACGGCGTCACCATCGCGCTGCACACCGACCACTGCCACAAGGTCTACCTCGACGAGTGGCTGAAGCCGCTGCTGAAGCTTGAGGCCGAGTCGATCGCCGCGGGCAAGGGCCCGATCTTTAACTCGCACATGTGGGACGGCTCGTCCGTGCCGATGGAGGAGAACCTCGCGATCGCCGAGGAGCTCCTCGAGCTCTCGCAGGCTGCTGACACGATCCTCGAGATCGAGATCGGCGTCGTCGGCGGCGAGGAGGACGGCCACTCGGCCGAGGTCAACGACAAGCTCTACTCGACCCCCGAGGACGGCATCGCCACGATCGAGCGCCTCGGCCTCGGCGAGAAGGGCCGCTACCTGACCGCCATGACGTTCGGCAACGTGCACGGCGCGTACAAGCCGGGTGCCGTCAAGCTGCGTCCCGAGATCCTCGGTGACATCCAGGCCGCCGCCGCCGCGAAGTTCGGCAAGGAGAAGCCGTTCGACCTCGTGTTCCACGGTGGCTCGGGCTCGACCGCCGAGGAGATCGCCACGGCCGTCTCGCACGGTGTGATCAAGATGAACATCGACACGGACACGCAGTACGCCTACACGCGCCCCGTGGTCGACCACATGATGAAGAACTACGACGGCGTCCTCAAGGTCGACGGCGAGTGGGGCAACAAGAAGGCCTACGACCCGCGCGCGTGGGGCAAGCTCGCCGAGGCTGGCATGGCCGCTCGCGTCGTCGAGGCCTGCCAGCAGCTCGGCTCGGCCGGCAAGAAGATCTGAACGACCGACTCGTGAGGGAGGCCTCCGCGGTCGTTTGACTGCGGAGGCCTTCGCACGTTTCCACAGACATTAGGGGAGGGGCACGATGCCCGGAGCAGTGATCGTTGGCGCGCAGTGGGGCGACGAGGGCAAGGGGAAGGCGACGGACCTCCTGGGCTCGCGCGTCGACTACGTGGTGAAGTTCAACGGCGGCAACAACGCCGGCCACACGGTCGTCATCGGTGACCAGAAGTTCGCGCTGCACCTGCTCCCGTCGGGAATCCTCACGCCGGGCTGCACGCCCGTGATCGGCAACGGCGTCGTCGTGGACCTGCGCGTGCTGTTCGAGGAGCTCGACGCGCTCAATGAGCGCGGTGTCGACACCTCGGACCTCCTCGTCTCGAACGCCGCCCACATCATCGCCCCCTATGCGCGCACGCTCGACAACGTGACGGAGCGCTTCCTCGGCAAGCGCAAGATCGGCACGACGGGACGCGGAATCGGTCCGGCCTATGCGGACAAGATCAACCGCCTGGGCCTGCGCATGGGTGACCTCTTCGACGAGTCGCTGCTCCGCGACAAGATCGAGGGCGCGCTCGTGGCGAAGAACCACCTGCTCGTGAAGGTCTACAACCGCCGCGCGATCTCGGTCGACGAGGTCGCCGACGAGCTGCTCGCGTACCGCGACCGGATCGCGCCGCACGTCACCGACACCTCACTCGTGCTCAACAACGCCCTCGACGCGGGCGAGACCGTGCTCTTCGAGGGCGGTCAGGCGACGATGCTGGACGTCGACCACGGCACGTACCCGTTTGTCACGTCCTCGAACGCGACCGCGGGCGGTGCGTGCACCGGCTCCGGCGTGGGCCCCACCCGAATCGACTCGGTGATCGGCATCGCCAAGGCGTACACCACGCGCGTGGGCGAGGGACCGATGCCCACCGAGCTGCTCGACAAGTGGGGCGACCGCCTGCGCGACGTGGGCTACGAGTTTGGCACCACGACGGGACGTCCGCGCCGTTGTGGCTGGTACGACTCTGTGATCACGCGCTACGCGTCGCGCATCAACGGCCTCACCGACATCGTGCTCACGAAGCTCGACGTGCTCACCGGAATCCAGGAGATCCCCGTGTGCGTGAGCTACGACGTTGACGGCGTGCGCCACCAGGATCTGCCTCTCGACCAGGCTGCCTTCGCGGCCGCGGAGCCGGTCTACGAGACGTTCCCCGGTTGGGACGAGGACATCTCGGGATGCCGCGAGTTCTCGGACCTGCCGCGCAACGCCCAGGACTACGTCAAGGCCGTCGAGGAGCTGAGCGACTGCCGCATCTCGACGATCGGCGTGGGCCCCGGCCGCGACGAGATCATCCAGATCAACGACCTCCTGCACACCCGCGCGTAGGCGCGGGCGGGTCGGGGGCCTGCTAGCGACTGGCGAGGCCCCGCCGGTGTAGCCACTCGACGGCTGCCGCGGCGGAGCCCCGCTCGACGTCGTAGTACCGCCACGTGCCCTCGGTCTCGACGACCACCAGTCCGGCGCGATCGAGGACTGTCAGGTGCTGCGAGACGCGTGATGCGGAGATCCCGAACATTGACGCGGCCGAAGCCGCGAGGTCACCCGCCGCAGCCGACTCGGGCTCGAGGAGCTCGAGGATGAAGCGGCGCACGGGGCTCGCGAGGGCGTGGAACGTCGCGTCCAGTTCGAAGGCGTCGTCGAAGAGGTCCGTGTCCCGCATCTGCGCATCGTAGGTCGGGGAGCTCCGGGACGGGCGGCCTCGCGTGATTCTGTGGAGAGCCGATGCTCCGGCCTCCCTGTGGCGCGCTGCCCCGGTTCTTCCGTGCGGCCCAGCCTCCGTCCGGCAGGCGCCGTCCGTCCGGGGTTGTCTCGTGGCTGTTTCAGTGATTCCTCAAACAGCGCGCCCATGGTCGGCTCTCGCCGGGAGTGGGTAGAGATCTACCTGGGGTGTCGCATTTCTCCTGGTCGCGAGGGAGCGCCGTGCCGGAGCTGTGTGAGCGATTGCTGAAATGTCGCGGAGAGGGGTCCGGAGGAGCGAGCCTTCCGGGGGGCGGCGACGGGGACGGGGACGGGGACGGGGACGGGCGCCCCATCCATCCGGCCGACTCTCCCCCCTTTCCCAGACCCCGTCGTGCCCAGACCTCGTCTTGCCCAGACCTCGTCGTGCCCAGACCCCGTCCAGCCCACTCCCCGTCGTGCCCAGACCCCGTCCAGCCCACTCCCCGTCCGTCAGGCTGCGCGCGTCCGAGGTTGTCTCGCGGCTGTTTCAGCGATTCCTCGAACAGTGCCGCCATTGTCCATCGTTGGTCGGGGCGGGGTGCCATCTACCTGCGGTGTCGTGCTTCTCGTGGTCGCGAAGGAGCGCCATGCCGGAGCTGTGTGAGCAAAGGCTGAAACAGCGTGGAGAGGGGTCCGGAGGGGACGAGGAGGAGGGGAGCCTTCGGGGGCGACGGGGCGACGGGGCGACGGGGCGACGGGGCGACGGGCGGCCCCGCCCCCTTAGGTCGGCGGTGGTTGCGCGCCCTCGGCCTTGCGCGAGCCCGCCGCACGCAGGGAGCTCGTCGCCGCGAGTCCGATCAGCACGCCCAATGCGATCGCGACCATGGTCGCCGCGGTCGTAACCAGCGTGGCGGCGCCCGAGTCGCTGCCATCGATCACGCCCGTTACCCCCACGAGGCCCAGGGCGCCGGGGACCAGCAGCCAGAACGCGGGCAGGAAGCTCACGATCGCCGGGGGTCCCGAGCGCTGGCGCGCGACGAGGATCGCGACGGGGGTCATCGCCGCCGCACCCACGAGGGCTGACAACACCCCGTCGAGGAACAGGTCTCCGATCACCTGCGCTCCGTACGCGACATAGAGAACGATGAGGATCCACCCGATCGCTCCGCGACGCGCGCTCTGGAAAACCCCGATCGCGAGCCCGAACAGCGCGACCGCAATCCACGGGGCCACCGGACCGAGCGGATCCGCGGCCGCACTGAGCTCGACCTCCGGCACGCCCACGAGCGCGCCCGCGGCGACGATGCCCGCCGCGAGCAGGACCAGCCTCATCGCGCCGGCCGCGGCGCGCGCCGCTCCCGACACGATGTGCCCCGTCGCGAGCTCGATGACCGCGGTCGTAAGCAGCCCTCCCGGCAGGAACATGACCAGGGGAGCGACCACCGAGGGGAGCACGCCGGGATCGACCGAGGTGCGCGCGACGAGCAGCCCCACGATCGACACGCCCAGTGCGGCGCCGACGATCACGAGCGCCGAATAGCTGGGCCGCACCGTCTCCGCGAACACGAGCAACAGCCCGACCCCGACTCCCAGCAGCCCGGCGACCAACACTCCGGCCCACGACGCACCCAGCAGCACCGCGATCGACGCCGACAGCACGGGGTACGCCGCGAGTCGCAGCGCGCGGCCGAAGGGTGGATCGGCGGCGGTGATCTCCGTGAGGCGGTGCGGAATCGCCGCCGCGGAGATGTCGCCGCGGCGAGCCTGGGTCTGCAAGGTATCGATCGCGTCGATCTGCGCGAGCGTGTAGGCGCCGCCGCCCGCCGAGACCGCACGGGTCTTGGTGCGACCGCGCTCGGCCGTGGACACGATGATCGAGGTTGGCAGCACCACGGCGTGCGTGCCGGGGAGGCCGTTGACCGTGGCGATCTCCTCGAGTGCGTCCTGGACGAGTCCGACGGGATAGCCCGAGCCGATCATCGCGCGGCCCATCGCGGTGAGCGCCTCGAGCGCCGCACCCGCGGGCACGTGACCGGTGCGGGCGGGACGCGAGCGCGACGCCGCGGCCGCCCATCCGTCCTCCCCGTCCGGCGTGCGCTGGGTGCGAACCAGGTACCACAGCAGCAGGATGCTCGCCGCGAGCACCGCGAGGGCGATCACGAGCGTGGTCGTCGACACCTCCGACGTCACGATTCCCGGCTGTCGAGCCGGCACCACCACGGTGGGCTGCGACGCGGTGGGCGAAGGCGTGGGGGAGGCGGTCGGGCTCGCGGACGCCGTGGGGGTCGCGCCGGCGGACGGGCTCGCGCTCGCCGTGGGCGACGCGGTGGGTTCAGCGGTGGGTGTCGCGGTGGCGGTTGCTGTGGGGAGCGGAGTCGCGGTCGGCGCCGGGGTCGTGGTGGGCGTGGGCTCGGCGGTCGGTGACGGCGTGGAGGTCGCTGCGGGAGTCGCGCTCGCGGTCGGCGTGGGCGTCGCGTGCGCGGGCCACGCTCCCGCCCCGAGACCCAGCACGGCCACGGCGCCGGTGAGCGCGAGCGCGGCGAGCGCGCGGAGAATCACCGTGCGTGCCATGTCGCGTGACCCCCTCGCACCGGTCGTGGTCCTGGCCCCCGATTCGCACCCTATCGGGCACAGCGTGCGCGCGCGGCGGCTCGGTAGACTCGCGCCCGTGATCATCCTTCTTGTCGGCACCGGCGCGCGTGAGCACGCCCTCGCCCGCGCCCTGTGCGCCGACCCCGCCGTCAGCCAGCTCCACGCCGCCCCGGGCAACCCCGGCATCGGCACGCTGTCGACCGTCGACGGCACACCCGTCGTCCTCCATGGGGTGGACGCGCTCGACCCCGTGGCGGTCGCGGCGCTCGCCGCGGCCGTGAAGGCCGACCTCGTCGTGGTGGGTCCCGAGGCGCCGTTGGTCGCGGGTGTCGCGGACGCCGTGCGCGGTGTGGGCATCCCCGTCTTCGGTCCCAGTGGCCGCGCGGCCATGCTCGAGGGCTCGAAGGCCTTCGCCAAGGAAGTCATGCTCGCCGCCGACGTGCCCACGGCCGAGCCGCGCGTGTGCCGCACCTCGTCTGACCTCGAGGACGCGCTCGACGCGTTCGGCGCACCGCACGTGGTGAAGGACGACGGCCTGGCGGCAGGCAAGGGCGTGGTGGTCACGGACGATCGCGCGGCGGCGCTCGCTCACGGCGAGGCGATCCTCGATGCAGGCGGAGTCGTGGTGGTCGAGGACTTCCTCGATGGGCCCGAGGTCAGCCTCTTCTGCCTGTGCGACGGCGAGACGGTGGTGCCGCTCCAGCCCGCGCAGGACTTCAAGCGCGCGTACGACGGCGACGCCGGTCCCAACACCGGCGGCATGGGCGCGTACTCGCCGCTGCCGTGGGCCCCCGCGGACCTTGTCGACGAGGTCGTGCGCACGGTCGCACAGCCCACCGTCGACGAGATGGCGCGCCGCGGCACCCCGTTCGTGGGCGTCCTCTACTGCGGCCTCGCGCTCACGTCGAAGGGCGTGCGCGTGGTCGAGTTCAACGCGAGGTTCGGCGACCCCGAGACGCAGGTGGTGCTCGCGCGCCTCGCGACCCCGCTCGCCGGGGTGCTGCTCGCCGCCGCGGAGGGCCGCCTGGGCGACCTCACTCCCCTCGAGTGGAGGAACGATGCCGCGGTCACCGTCGTCGTCGCGGCCCACGGATATCCGGCGGAGCCCCGCAAGGGCGACTCCATCACGGGCATCGACGCGGCCGAGTCGGTCGACACCGTCCATGTCCTCCACGCCGGCACGTCGCTCGACCACCGCGGCACTCTGCTGAGCAACGGCGGCCGCGTCCTCAGCGTCACGGCGCGGGGCGCGACCCTTGCCGAGGCAAGGGAACGCGCGTACGCGGGCGTCGACCGCATCGTCCTCGAGGGCAGCCACCACCGCCGCGATATCGCGGCGGCCGCCGCGGAGGACGCGCGCTGATGCCCGGCCACGCCACGCCACCCACGCACCTCGAGCTCGAGGGGTGGCGTCACGTCTACTCGGGCAAGGTGCGCGACCTCTATGAGCCGGTCGCCCCGCACCCGCGCGGAGACGTGGTGCTGGTGGTCGCGTCAGATCGCATCAGTGCGTACGACTGGGTGCTGCCCACCGAGATCCCGGGCAAGGGCGGCATCCTCACGGGCCTGAGCCTGTGGTGGTTCGACCAGCTGGTCGACATCGTGCCCAATCACACGGTCGAGGCGCCCGTCCCCGCCGAGGTGCAGGGCCGCGCCATGGTGTGCAGCCGCCTCGTCATGTTCCCCGTCGAGTGCGTCGCGCGCGGCTACCTCACCGGCTCCGGCCTGGCGGAGTACCGCGCGTCGGGAACGGTGTGCGGGATCGAGTTGCCGCCGGGTCTCGAGGACGGCTCACGGCTGCCGTCGCCGATCTTCACGCCCGCGACCAAGGCCGCGGTCGGGGAGCACGACGAGAACGTGAGCTTCGAGGCCGTGGTCGACATGATCGGCGAGGAGGACGCGGCCGCGCTGCGCGACCTCACGCTCGCTGTCTACGCCCGTGCGCACGCGATCGCCGCGGCGAAGGGGATCATCCTCGCGGACACCAAGCTCGAGTTCGGCAGGGACGCGGCGGGCGACATCGTGCTTGGTGATGAGGTGCTCACGCCGGACAGTTCGCGTTTCTGGCCCGCCGATGACTGGGAGCCCGGCCGCGCCCAGCCCAGCTTCGACAAGCAGTTCGTGCGCGACTGGCTGAGCTCGCCCGACTCGGGCTGGGACAAGTCCTCGGACGTCCCGCCGCCCGCGCTGCCCGCCGACGTGGTCGAGCGCACTCGCGCACGCTACGTCGAGGCCTTCGATCGCCTGGCGCGCGCCTGACGAGTACTCGACGCGCCCCGATGCCAGGTGCGCGGCCCCAACGTTTGTTCGCGTGGGTGCGTCCTACCTGCATGGGGAGACTTCAGCTCACCGCAGTGCTGACGCTGGTGACCGCGATCGTGGTCGGGACGCTGCTCACCGCCTGCGCGCCGCGGCCGTATGGCCCCGAGTCCTCGCTCGACCTGGGCGTGCCGGGCGACGTGGTCGACACCGTGACGGACGTGCAGTTCTACCCCGCGTGCGGCAACGAGCCCGTCACGGTGGACGGCGTCACCTGGTACCCGTTCGTGCCGGCGAATCTCCTCGAGTTCCCCGAGGTGGCGGCGCTCGCAACGCCCGCGGGTGAGGGCGGGATGGGCGGGGGGACGATGCGTGCGGCGCTTTCGGCCGTGGCGGCGCTTCCCGCCGTGGCAGCGCCGGGACCGGGCGACGACTCCGGCACGCTCACCGTCTACGAAGGCGGCCTCGCGTTCTGGGTCTCCGACAGCGGAGCCCTCACGACGTGGCTGACCGATCAGGAGCTCGAGTACAGCTGGGTCTGCTGACCTTGTGGGGTCAGGCGTGGTCCTCGGTCTGGCGGTCGCGCTTTTCGACCACGGCCACGGTGGGGACGCCCCAGCCGAGCGTGAGCGACAGGCCGCGCAGCGCGAGGATCACCAGCAGCGGCATCCAGAAGATCACCTCGGGCGGCAGTCCCAGCGCCCACAGCGCCCAGTACACGAGCGCGCCGCCCAGCGCGGCGGTCGCGTACAGCTGACCGTTCCAGAACACCTCGGGCACCTGCGCCGCGAAGAGGTCACGCAGGATGCCGCCCCCCACGCCATTCGCAACGCCCACGATCATCGCGGCCGCGGGGCTTGCGCCCAGGTCGAGCGCGAGACCCGTGCCGATCACCACGAAGATCGCGAGACCGAGCGCGTCGGAGGCCTCCACGATGCGATGGCGCGCGAGCGCGTCGAGGTCACGTCTGCGCGCGAGCGGAGCGATCACCAGCGCGGTCGCGATCGCGACCAGCACGAGCGTGGGGTTCTCGATCCAGAACACGTCCTGGCGCAGCAAGAGATCGCGGAGGGTTCCGCCGCCCACCGCGACCAGTCCCGCGAGCACCACCGCTCCCACGAGGTCCATGCGCCGCCTGCTCGCGGCCACGGCCCCCGAGATCGCGAAGGCGACGGTGCCCACGTACTCGAGCACGATCCTCAGGGTCGACAACGCGTAGTCGATGATCGCGTCCGAGTCGACGCTCGTCAGCAACTCCTGCATGAGGGTCTCCTTCGCGGCGGCGCACCACGATACCGCCGCGTCGCGAGGGTCCCGGCACGGGCATCGTCCCTCCTGCTAGATTGTGCGCGCGGGCGCCACTGCGGCGCCAACCTCGCGCCCTCGTGGAAGGTCTGTCATGCGCCGTGCCCTCGCCCTGTCGTCGATCCTGATGCTCCCCGCCCTGGGTGGCTGCGCGCTGCTGGGCGGCGCGACCGTCGAGGAGCTGCAGCTCGCCGTGGGCGAGTGCATCCTCAACACCGCGGTCTCTGCCGAGGGCGAGACCGAGGTGAACTCGCTCCCGCGCGTCGACTGCGCCGAGGCGCACGACGGCGAGGTGTTCTACGTCGAGGAGATGACCGAGCTCACGGAGGAGGCCCTCTTGGCCGGGGACGAGACCTGCTACGCGCAATACGAGGCCTACGTGGGCGTCCCCTACGAGGAGAGCGTCTACTACTACACGACCATGACCCCGACCCAGTCGTCGTGGGATCTGGGCGACCGCCAGCTCGCGTGCATCCTCGTGGGCGAAGAGGGCGAGCAGCTCACGGGCTCGCTCAAGGGCGCGGCCGCCTAGCCGTCCCCGCCCGCCCGGAGCCCGGTCGGCGCCCGACCGGTGCTGCCCGCGCGCGCCGGTAGACTGCCGCCATGGCCACGATCCTCGTTCACGTCATGCCCAAGCCCGAGATCCTCGACCCTCAGGGCAAGGCCGTCGGTGCCGCCCTGCCGCGGCTGGGCTTCGACGGCATCGCCCAGGTCCGCCAGGGCAAGCGCTTCGAGCTCACTGTCGACGGCGAGGTGACCGACGAGGTCCTCGCGAACGTCCGCAAGGCCGCCGAGACGCTCCTGAGCAACCCCGTGATCGAGGACGTCGTCCAGGTCAAGGTGGTGCGCGAGGGCGGCTGCGGCTGCGGCGGCAACGGCGGCGGCAAGGGTCACCGCCCGGCCCCCGAGAACGGCGCCAAGGACCTGCTCGGATGACCGCTCGCATTGGGGTCGTGACGTTCCCCGGCACGCTCGACGACCGCGACGCGTCGCGCGCCGTGCGCCTCGCCGGGGCGGAGGCCGTGCCGCTGTGGCACAACGACGCCGACCTCAAGAACGTCGACGCCGTGGTCCTGCCGGGTGGCTTCAGTTACGGCGACTACCTGCGTGCCGGTGCGATCGCGCGCTTCGCCCCCGTGATGGACACCCTGGTGGATGCCGCTCACGGCGGCCTGCCCGTGCTGGGCATCTGCAACGGCTTCCAGGTGCTCACCGAGGTCCACCTGCTGCCCGGCTCGATGATCAAGAACGAGCACCTGCACTTCGTGTGCCGTGACCAGACGCTGCGCGTCGAGAACGCCGAGACCGCGTGGACCTCCGAGTACCGCGAGGGCGAGGAGATCGTGGTGCCGCTCAAGAACCAGGACGGCCAGTACGTCGCGGACGAGCGCACCCTCGACATGCTCGAGGCCGAGGGCCGCGTGGCGTTCCGCTACGTGGGGTGGAACCCCAACGGCTCGCGCCGCGACATCGCGGGCATCACCAACGAGCGCGGCAACGTCGTGGGCCTCATGCCCCACCCCGAGCACGCGGTCGAGGCTGGCTTTGGCCCCGACTCACGCGAGTCGGGACGCACCGGCACTGACGGCCTCGCGTTCTTCACGTCCGCGATCAAGGGCCTGCTCGCCTCCGCCTGAGTCTCGGTGCGCCGTGATCGTCGAGAGCGTGGTGCTGCCCGTCGTCGCGGGCCGCGAGGACGACTTCGAGGCGGCCTTCCGTGTTGCCGAGCCGCTGCTGGCCCGCCAGCGCGGCTACCTGGGCCACTCGCTGCGCCGCGGAGTCGAGGACCCCTCGACGTATCTGCTCACTGTCGAGTGGGAGACGCTCGAGGACCACACCGAGGGCTTCCGAGGATCCGCGGACTACCAGGAGTGGCGGGCGCTGCTGCACGACTTCTACGTCGCGGTGCCCCCGGTTCCCCACTATCGCGACCTCGATGCGGTCGGCGCGTCCGGCGCCACGATTGGCGCCTTCTGGGAACGATGCCGGGCACGGGTTCCCGGGCTGCCCGAGGCCCTGCCGGAGGCGTGGGCCTTCGGCGCGACGCCCGCCCACGCGGACGGGCTCCTCGCCTTGGTGCTGGACGGCATCAAGACGGGCACGGCATCGTCCCTGTGGGACGACGACGCCGCGGGTGACCCGCTGCCGCGCGAGGGTGAGTTCAGCATCATCCTCGACGGCGCCGGCCTGCCGCGCGCGGTGATCGAGACCACGAGCGTCCGCGTCGTGCCGTTCGGTGAGGTTGACGCCGCGCACGCCGCCGCGGAGGGCGAGGGAGACCTCACGCTCGCGTACTGGCGCGCCGTGCACGAGCGCTACTGGCGCGAGCACTCGGGGAATGACCGCGGCTTCGAGCCCGACATGCCCGTCGTGTGCGAGCGTTTCCGGCTGGTCTATACGGAGGAGGGCGTGGCGGAGGCGAGCGCGAGCCGGTAGGGCTGCATCGCGTAGTCGCCGATTCCGTGGGGACGGGCGACGCCGTACGCCGCGAAGCCCGCCGCGCTGGCATGGTCGATGGCATCGGTCATGAGCGCGGTGCCGACCCCTCCGCCCGTGCCGCCGGGATCGACCGCCAAGAAGTGCAGGAAGGCCTCGTCGCGAACGGACCCGGAGGGCACCGTCAGGGCGAAGCCGGCGCGGGGTGCGGTCGCGACGGCGAGCCTGATGAGGGGTCCGGCGAGTGCGGAGCGCACGCGCCGGGCCATGGGCGCGGCATCGACCGTGCCGTCGCGGGCCTCGATCGCGCGCACCCACAGGCGCGCGCAGGTCTCGGTGTCGTCGGGAAGCAGGCCGGTGCGGATCTCGATCACGGGAGCCATTCAACCGCGTGGCGGGCGGTCGCTGACGGCCGGTCAGGCCGCGAGACGGTCCCTCAGCTCGGCGAGCGCCCGGAACGTGCCGTGGTTGAAGTCCGCGCCCAGCTGGTTGGGGATCGTGACCAGCAACGTGTCGGAGGTCATCACCGCCTCATCCTCACGGAGCTCGCGCTCGAGCTTGTCGAGGTCGCCCACGTAGGTCTTCCCGAAGGTCGACAGCGTGTTGTCGATCTCGCCGATCTGGTCATTGTTGGCGCCCATGAGGTCGCGCTCGAGGTAGGGGGTGAAGTAGGTGCGCGAGAGGTCATCGGTGATGGGCATGATGCTGCGCGACACGGACACGCGCGGCTCGCCCGCGTGACCCGCCTCGCGCCACGCCGACCTGAAGGCCTCGATCTGGCGCGACTGCACGGTGCCGAGCGGCTCCCCGGTGGCCTCGAGCACCAGCGTCGAGGACATGAGATGCATGCCCAGCTCTCCCACGCGACGGGCGGAGTCGATGCCGCCCGCGCCGTACCAGATCCGCTCGCTCAGTCCGGGGGACTGCGGCTGGATGGGCAGCAGCTCGCCCGCGCGCACGTGGGCGTGCGAGCCGGGCTCCGCGATGCCCGCGCCCGAGATCGCCTCGCGGAAGCGCGCGATCCGACGTGCGGCCTCCTCGGCGGGGCTCATCCCGAAGGCGAGGGGATAGCCAAACTCCGCCGGGCCGTCCGCCGCGGGCTCGGGGCTGCCGCGGCTCACGCCCAGCTGCAGCCGTCCGCCCGCGATGAGGTCGGCGGTCGCGGCGGCCTCCGCCATGTACAACGGGTTCTCGTAGCGCATGTTCGTGTTATGGCTCTCGTTTTCTCGGTCCGCGTCCCTCTACAGGTACCGGCAGACCTGGTCTGGGCTGCATGTGTCGGGGTCCGGGTGCGCGGCGTCGTGCCGGAGGTCGGCGATGGTGCCGTGCAGGGCGGTGAGCTGGGCGATCTGCTGCTCGATCTCGGCCAGGCGCGCGTCGAGGAGGTCTCGCACGTGCTCGCAGGGCGCGTGGCCGCTGTCGCGGATGTCGAGGATTTGGCGGATCTGGGCGAGGGTGAGGCCTGCGGCCTGGCCACGGTGAACGAAGTCGATCCGGGCGACGGCGTCGGGCGCGTAGTCGCGGTACCCGGATGGCGTCCGGTCGGCCGGGGGCAGCAGTCCCTGCTCTTCGTAGAACCGGAGCGTCTTCGAGGTGGTGCCCGCGCGTTCGGCGAGTTCTCCGATGCGCATTGCGGCCTCCGATCATTCGGCAGGGGCCACGCTTGACCTTCCCTTGCACTGGAAGGTCCAGTATGGCTGAAACGGAACAGAAGTCCAAGCCTTGACGGGAGCAGCGATGCCTACGAAGTACGATCTCGCCATCATCGGATCGGGCGGCGGAGCGTTCGCCGCCGCGATTCGCGCGACCATGCTCGGGAAGTCGGTGGTGATGATCGAGCGTGGCACGCTCGGCGGCACCTGCGTGAACACGGGCTGCGTGCCGTCGAAGGCCCTCATCGCCGCCGCCGATGCACGGCACGTCGCCGCCGACGCCGCCGACCGGTTCCCGGGGATCGCGACGACGGCAGGCCCAGTGGACATGCCCGCGCTGATCGCCGGGAAGCAGGCGTTGGTCGAGACGATGCGGGGCGAGAAGTACGCCGACGTCGCCGATTCATACGGGTGGCACGTCCGGCGGGGAGACGCCGGGTTCGCGGGCACCCCGGACGCGCCGGTGTTGGAGGTCACCGCCGCAGACGGAGCGGTCGAGACGATCGAGGCCGAGCACTACCTGGTCGCCACCGGTGCGCGGCCGTGGGCTCCGCCGATCGACGGCCTGGACGAGGCCGGGTACCTGACCTCGACCACGGCGATGGACCTGACCGAGGTCCCCGAGTCGATGCTGGTGCTCGGCGGCGGCTACGTTGCCCTGGAGCAGGCGCAGCTGTTCGCCCGCCTCGGCTCCCAGGTCACCGTGCTGGTGCGGTCCCGGCTCGCGTCGAAGGAGGAGCCGGAGGTGTCCCGGACACTGCAGGAGGTGTTCGCCGACGAGGGCATCCGGGTGGTCCGCCGCGCGGTGCCGACCCGGGTGTCCCGGGACGCGGCGACCGGGCAGGTCGTGGTTACCGCGGACGTGTCCGGCGGCTCGCAGGAGTTCCGCGCCGACCAGGTGCTCGTCGCCCTCGGACGCCGTCCCGTCACCGACGGCTTGAACCTCGATGCGGTCGGGGTGAAGACCGGGGACTCCGGCGAGGTGGTCGTCTCCGACCATCTGCAGTCGTCGAACCCGCGGATCTGGGCCGCGGGCGACGTGACCGGGCACCCGGAGTTCGTCTACGTCGCGGCCCACCACGGCACCCTCGTTGCCGAGAACGCGTTCGCCGACGCCGACCGGTCCGTCGACTACTCCCATCTGCCGCGGGTGACGTTCACCGGACCGGCGATCGGCGCGGTCGGGATGACCGAGAAGGAGGTCGTCGCCGCGGGGATCCGCTGTGACTGCCGCGTGCTGCCCCTGGAGTATGTGCCCCGGGCGGTGATCAACCGCGACACCCGCGGGTTCATCAAGATCGTCGTGAACGCCGATACGAGCGAGATCCTCGGCCTCACCGCCGTCGCCAAGGACGCCGGTGAACTCGCCGCCGCAGGCGTCCACGTGCTCGGCAAGACCATCGCCGAAGTCGCCGACGCCTGGGCCCCCTACCTGACCATGACCGAAGGCATCCGGATCGCCGCGAAGTCCTTCACCACCGACCCGTCACTGCTCTCGTGCTGCGCATGAACGGCAACGCATGCAATCGGGGAGATCTCATCCGGAAGAGGTGCAGACGATGAGCGCCGATCACGACCGCGACGAACGGCGCGCCGGTCCCATCGTCGCCGCAGGGACCGGGCTGCTCCTACTGGCATGCTGCGCGCTTCCGTTGCTGCTCTGCTGCGGCCTGCCGCTCATCGCGGCGGGCGGAGCACTCGCAGGCGTCGGAGGGCTCCTCGGCAATCCCTGGATCATCGGTGCCGGGATCGCCGTCGCGATGGCCGTCACGGCCGGGATGCTCGTCAGGCTACGGCGGCGGCACCGAGGCCGCAGGACTGGCTGCTGCGAAAATCCTTCGACTGCTGATCGGAACCGGTAGCTCGATCGGATCCAGCCATCACCGCCAACGGGGCCACCTCGGCATCCCGCGGCCCTTCCAGGTCTCCACGAGACCGGCGACCCAGCGGACGGACGCGAAGAGTCCGTAGCCGGCCCCGGCGAGGCCCATGGAGACCACGAGCCAGCGACCGATCCCGAGCCACACGCTCCCGTCCACGTCGAGGGCCCACTGAGCGCCCGTGATAAGCCCGGCGACGGCCATCCAAACACCCGCGACGATCACTGCGACCGGCAGCAGCGCGAGGCACATCGACGCGGCGACAGACCAAAGCTGACGGGCCTCCAGCTTGGCCGTTGTGGCGATGATCTTTTCGGCCCGCTCGTTCGCGGCGTCAATCTTGGCTGTTGCCACGGCCCCGGCGTCGGCAGCGGCCCTCTCGATCGACTGCACAGCCTGATCCCGGGCCGTGCTGATCGCGCTCGTCGCCTCGGCGCTGGCTTGGGTGATCGACTCCCGCCAGGCCTTCTGCGCACCGTTCGCGGCCCGCTCGAACTTAGCCCGGCTCTCATCGAGATGCTTGGCGGCAGCCTCGGACTTAGAGGCTGAGCCCTTCAGACGCTCCCCGTTGAGGTTCACGCTCATACCCGCGAGAGTGGACGCGATTCCGGCGAGCAGTTCGCTGTTCTCGTTCGACTCCGGCGGCGGCGACGTTGAGGTCAGCTGATGCGAGATCGCGGAGAGCTGCTTCTCCTGCTCCTCGCTGTCCACCTTCACGAACCCCGCGAGCTTCTTCTGCTGCTCGGTCAGAGTGGCGATCCTCGTATTCTGCGCCTCGACGGCGGCGAGGATCGAGGTCAACAGCTCCATCGTCTCCGGACTGCCGAGCGGTTGCGGCGACTGCACGGGCCCGTTCTGCTGCTTCAGCCTGTCGAGTGCTGCGCTCATGTTCCTGCTCCTTCTGCTGCTGGTGGTAGTCGAAGAACGCCTGCGCGCCCTCCGGGGTGAAGTCCGCCGAGAGTGCGCTCGTGCGCTTGCGGCGCTCGGCACGCCCGGACTCGCCGCGGCGGTCCTCGATGTAGAGCGTCCAGGTCTCCTGCCCGGCGCGTTTGCCCTTCTTGCTGACGGGGCTGTGCAGCCGCATCCGTGGCACCCGATCCCCGTCATCACCGAGCTGCTGGTTCTGCTCCTCGATCACCGAGACCAGACCGGCCTTGTCCACCGCGCGGGGATCGGCCAGCGCCGCACTCATCCGGTCGCCCATCTCGCGGTCGAGCGACCCCTCGGCGAAGTCTTCGCGGCGCAGCTCCCAGTCCTTCGGCGCGTGCTCCAGCCGCTTCACGACCGAGAGCCCGTGCTCGCGCATCAGCTCGTCGTTCGCCGACTGCACGCCCTTCTGATTCCCGGCCTTGCGGTCGTGGAACGTGCGATAGTCCGAGAGCGCCTTTCCCGTGCGGTTGTTGTGATTGAGAACCAAAATATGGTTGTGCGGCTTCTTTCCCCGCCCATCCACATGACTGACGACGAGGCAGTCGGAATCCGGGTGCATCTTCTTGGCGAGCTGGTAGCCCAGGTCGTTCACCCGCTGCACGTGTTCGGGGTTCTTCGGGTCGAACTCCTCGTCGCTGAACGACTGGCGGTAGTGCAGCGCCTCGACCTCGCGCGTCGTGTTCTGCGTGAGCGCCCGAGCGCGCCGAGAACGCGCCGGGGCCTCCCGGCACATCGCACGTGATCGCGACGCCCCGCTCGTCCTCCTTGCCCCGGATATAGCGCTCCGTGTCGGCGGCGCTGGCGCTCGGGCTGTAGTGCGTCGTGCTCATGACGCCGTCCGATCACCGAGCAGGGCGCGGACCTCGCGCAGCAGCTCGATCAGCTCGGGCACCTCCGACGACAGCGCCACCGCCTCACCGGCACGTGCTCGGTGGTCCAGGTCGTTGACGTTGATCGCCAGCGGGCGGATCTGCGCGGCCAGCTCGCGCGCGTCCGCCGACACCTGCGCGCGCGCCTCGACGCCGAGCAGGTGCGCGGCCACGGCGGCGTCCAGCTCCTCGCTCCGAGAGGCGTGGAGGGCATCGCGCACGACGGCCCGCACCCACGTGCTCGGGCTGGCCACTCTGGCGTACAGGTGGAGCAGCAGACCGACTGCCAGGTGAACACCGGTCGGGCTGATGCGGAGGCTGTGCGTCAGAGTCACGGCGGCGCGAAGCGTCGTCGTGGCAGCGGCGGGCGGGGTCAAGTCCCGTGGAGTGGTGTAGCGGGTTCCTTCGTCAGGCGGTGAGTGCGAGGGTTTCGGTCACCTCCTCGATGCCGGTGTTGGGCACGGCGGTGAGGCGGCAGCGGGCGAGGACTTCGAGTCCGAGGTAGCGCTTGGTCTCGACCCACTCGTCGGTCTGCTCGGCCAGGACTGCGCCGACGAGCCGGATGATGGCGTCCCTGTTGGGGAAGATCCCAACGGCGTCGGTACGACGACGGATCTCCTTGTTCAAGCGCTCGGCGGGGTTGTTGGACCAGATTCTTAAGTCCACACGTCCTTAGGTGAAGTGGTGAACGCGAGGAGGTCGTCGCGGGCTGCCTCGAGGTGGGCGAACACGGCGGGGAGTTTGTCCTCGACGTAGTCCAGCAGGCGGTCGATACTCAAGCGTGCACGGATGCCGCGTCGGGCTGGTCGTACACGGAGTGCAGCATGGACTTCACGGCCGGCCACGCGTGCTTGGGCGTGACCGCCATCAGGTTCGCCGCGTAGTGGGTGCGGCAGCGTTGCCACACCGCTCCGGGCAGGTTCGCCGCGATCGCCTCCACGAGGCCCGCGTGGGCGTCGGACGTGACGAGGCGGACGCCGGCCAGGCCGCGGGCGACGAGGTCGGCGAAGAACGTGTTCCACGCCGCGCCGGTCTCTGACGTGGCGACCTGGAGTCCGAGGACTTCGCGGTGGCCGTCGCCGTTGACGCCCGTGGCGACCAGGCACACGGCGTTGATGACGCGGCCGCCCTCGCGGACCTTCATCGTCAGCGCGTCCGCGGCGACGA